>DASUJJ010000019.1:0-14597 GCA_036279335.1 Dyella sp. | reverse complement strand
TCTGGCTCGACCGCGGCGTCGACGGCCTGCGGCTGGATGCGATCAACTTCTGCTTCCACGACGCCCAGCTGCGCGACAACCCGCCCAAGCCGCCGCACGAGCGGGTGGGGCGCGGCTTCAGCCCGGACAACCCGTACGCGTCCCAGCGCCACTGGTACAACAACACGCAGCCGGAAAACCTGCCGTTCCTGGAGCAGCTGCGCGCGCTGCTGGACCGCTACGGCGACGCCGCCGCGCTGGGCGAGATCTCCTCGGAGGATTCGCTCGCCACCATGGCCGAGTACACCTCCGGCCAGCGCCTGCATCTGGGCTACAGCTTCGAACTGCTTACCGACGATTTCAGCGCCGCGTACATCCGCGGCACGGTCGAGCGGCTGGAAGCGCAGATGACCGAAGGCTGGCCGTGCTGGGCGATCTCCAACCACGACGTGGAGCGCGTGCTCTCGCGCTGGGGCAATGGCGACGCCTCGCCGCAGCTGGCCAACCTGCTGACCGCGATGGTCTGCTCGCTGCGCGGTTCGGTGTGCGTGTATCAGGGCGAAGAGCTGGCGCTGACCGAAGCCGAGGTGCCCTACGAGGCGCTGCGCGATCCGTACGGCATTGCCTTCTGGCCCACCTTCAAGGGCCGCGACGGCTGCCGTACGCCGATGCCGTGGAACGATCGCCCGCACGCCGGTTTCAGCAGCGCCTCGCCGTGGCTGCCGGTGCCGGCCGCTCACGCCGCGCGCTCGGTGCAGCAGCAGGAGGCCGATCCCGCATCCGCGCTGCACGGCTTCCGCACCTTCATGCACTGGCGCCGTCAGCAGCCGGCGCTGTGCTGGGGCGACATCCGCTTCATCGATGCGCCCGAGCCGGTGCTCGCGTTCACCCGCACGCTGGACGGCGAGACGGTGTTCGCCGCGTTCAATCTCGGCGCTCAACCGGTATCGGTGGACGTGTCAATGCTCGGCTCGTTGGCGCCGCTGGACGGCCATGGTCTGGCACAGGGAACGATCGACGGGGGCGCGCTGCAACTGCCAGCGTACGGAGTGATGTACGCCCACGCCGGTTGAGCCGACGTCGCGCTTCTCGAACCCCTGATAGGCAACGCGTCGGCTCGCAAGAGCCAGGGCAGATGCCCGGCATGGACGGAATCCGCGTCGACGGTTGCGCCAGAGCACAATGGATTTCCGCGTTCGCGGAAATGACGTCGATGGCAGTTCACGGGCGTGCGCAGCCGTGGCTTACGGTGAGTCCGACATTCGACAGCCCGCATCCGACGCCCCGGGAGGGCGTCGCACTTGCGGACGGTTTATCAAATCCCGGCGTACCACTCGTAGCCGTAGTCTTCCCAGTAGCCGCCCTTGCCGCCGGCGATGTGCGCGAACGACTCCACCAGTTCGATCCGGGCGATGTACTTGGCCTGCTTGTAGCCGAGCTGGCGACTCACGCGCAGGCGCAGCGGGGCGCCGTTCTTGATCGGCAGCGGCTGGTTGTTGAGGCCCCAGGACAGCAGCGTTTGCGGGTGGCGCGCCTCGGGGATGTCCACGCTCTCGTAGTACGGCTCGCCCGGGCCCATCTCGTCGTAGCAGTGGAACACCACGTAGCGCGCGTTCGACTTCACGCCGACCTTGTCCAGCACGTGCGACAGCCGCACGCCGTGCCACTTGCCGATCGCGCTCCAGCCTTCCACGCAGTCGTGGCGGGTGATCTGCGCCACCTGCTCGATCTGCTTGAGGTCGTCGATGGAGAACGACAGCGGCCGATCCACCAGTCCACCGACCTGCAGGCGGTAGTCGCGAAAACCATTGGCCAGCAGCGCCTGGTAGGCCTCGGTGGTGGGCATGGCGGTGCCGTTGGAGCGGAACACCGGCGAGAGGTCGGCCTCGGTGAATTCCCTGGCCATCGCGCTGGACGGCGCCAGCAGCGTCTGCACGCGGCGGTCGAGGCCCTGCGCCTTGTTCAGCACTTTCGGGCCCCAGTCGCTTTGCGAGATCCGGTCGCAGCCGGCCACGATGACGCCGGCGGTGCCCATGATGGCCATGCGGATGAAAGAGCGGCGATCAGTCATGGTCTTTCTCCGCGGCGGCGCCAGCCGTATCGGCGGGCGGCGTGAGGTCCACCTTGTACCAGCCGGTGATCATGCCGCGCAGCTGGTTGAACGCGCCGCTGACCAATACCTGGAACACGTGGATCAGCGCGAATGCCACGAAGCCCCACGCGATGAAGAAATGGATGGTGCGTGCCGACTGCCGGCCGCCCACGGCTTCGACCATGGGCGAAAGCACCGCATCCAGCCGCGGCGACATCGCCAGCCCCATCAGCACGATGCCGATGCCGAACCCGAAGATCACCACGAGATAGGCCAGCCGCTGCAGGATGTTGTAGCGCAGCGCCGCCTCGCCGTGCGGGTGCTTGAAGGTGAGGTGGTTGACGATCGAGCGGCCGATGCCGCGCCAGTCGGTGCGGGTGGGAATCAGGTCGCGCTGCAGGTGCTTCGTGGCGATCGAGTAGCCCAGGTAGCACAGCCCGTTGAGCACGAAGATCCACGCAAAGAAGAAGTGCCACTGCCGGCCCATCGCCAGCCAGCGGGAGCTGGGCACGGTGAGCCACGAGGGGAAGCCGCGCACCTGCGGCTGGCCGTAGGGGCCGTTTGAAACTCCCAGAAACCCGGTCGTGATGAACTCGCGTTGGCCGATGCGGGTCACGCCGACGAGCTGGCCGCTGGCATCCATGCGCGCGCCCATCGCGATCAGCTCCTTGCCGGGGTCGGAGCGGTTGCCCCACGACAGGCTCGGATGTGCGTTGAAGATCTGCAGGCCGCTGAAAAACATGATCGACAGCGCCACCACGTTGACCCAGTGCATGATGCGGATCGGCCATCTGTGGCGGTACACCAGCCGGCTGCGGGCCGGGGTAGTAGCCATCTCGGCGGCGTTTTCCACATTCGCGCTCATGCTTTGCCCCTGGCGGCGTGGCCGATCTTGTGAGAGCCCAAGTGTAGCGCCGCGCCAATCTGCGCAACGGCCACCCGTGCCGGTCGCAACGCCGCAGCCTGCACGGCAGCGCGGCGCCATCGTGCGATGGCCGCCGCCGCGCACGCAGCGCAGCTCGCGGCGGTTCATCGGCTACCCATTCGTCGGACAGCGGGCACCGGTTACGTCGTTGCGGACGCAGCGAGAACGCCGGATGGCCACGGTGCGGCCGGAACCCGGATTTCACGCGGCGAGGCGTATTGCTGGCGCGGTTCGGCGCGCGGCTTCGCGCTGCACGGTCCCTCCCACCGCTGTCCGCGCGTTGCGCGTGCAGCGCCGACGCCCGACCACCCTTTCGTTCCCTGGAGCCGCGCGTCTTGAAGATCCAGCACAAATCGACCTTCCACCCGCCCGTGCAGGGCCGCTCCGGCGCGGGACGCGACGGCCTGCAGGCCGGGCACGAGGACGAGGAGCCGACCCTGCGCGGCGAGTTGTTCAGCGCCGAGCAGATGGAGCTGCACGGCGTGCTGCTGGCGCGTCGGCACCGGCTGAGTCCGCGCTCCACTTCCGATCGCCTGCTGCGCCGGCTCGACGACAACGACGGCGTGCTGGCCGAGGCCTGCGAAGCGCTCACCGCCGCCTCGCAGGCCAACCGACGCGTACCGCCGGCGGGCGAGTGGCTGCTGGACAACTATTACCTGGTGGAGGAGCAGATCCGCATTGCGCAGCGGCATCTGCCCAGGGGCTACAACCGCGAACTGCCGCGCCTGGCCGACGGCGCCACCGAAGGCTGGCCGCGGGTGTACGCGCTGGCGCTGGAGATCATCTCGCACGGCGACGGCCGCGTGGACGACGACAGCCTGGGTCGCTTCATCTCCGCCTATCAGGGCATCCAGCCGCTCACCCTGGGCGAGCTGTGGGCGATCCCGATCATGCTGCGGCTGGCCTTGATCGAGAACCTGCGCCGCGTGGCCGCGCGGGTGATTGCCGACGCCGGCCATCGCGAGGTGGCCGGCCGCTGGGCCGACACCATCACCGAGATCGCCGAACACGATCTGAAGAGCGTGGTGATCGGCGTGGCCGACATGGCGCGGTCCAACCCGCCCATGGCGAGCGCGTTTGTCGCCGAGTTGGCGCGCCGGCTGCAGGGTCAGGGCCCGGGGCTGGCGATGCCGCTGAGCTGGCTGGAGCAGCGGCTGGCCGAGAGCGGCTCCAGTGTGGCGCACCAGGTGCAGATCGAGGCGCAGCAGCAGGCGGCCGACCAGGTGTCGATCAGCAACAGCATCGGCAGCCTGCGCCACCTGGCGGCGGTCGACTGGCATGCCTTCGTCGAGCGCCTGAGCGTGGTGGAAACCCTGCTGCGCAGTGATCCGGCCGGCATCCATGCCGAGATGGATTTCGCCACCCGCGACCACTACCGCCACGTGATCGAAAACCTGGCCCGGCGCAGCGGGCGCTCCGAGCCGGACGTGGCCCAGTGCGCGCTGGCGCTGGCGCATCGCGCCGCCGCGGTGGAGCCGGTGCCCGGAATCGAGGCGCACGTGGGTTACTACCTGATCGACGATGGCCGCGCCGAACTCGAGCGCGTGGTCAAGCTGCGTTTTGGTCCGCTGGCGCGGCTCGGCCGCCGGGTGGCGCGCAAGCCGCTGCCGGCCTACCTGGGCATGATCGCCCTGCTGTGCGTGCTAATGGCGCAGCCGCTGCTGGCGGCCATGGTGGAGAACCACGCGCCGCTGTGGGCGCAGCTGCTGCTGGCGCTGCCCGCGCTGCTGGTGGTGAGCCAGCTGGCCACCGGCCTGGTCAACTGGACCGTGACCGTGTTCGCGCCACCGGCGGTGTTGCCGCGGATGGATTTTTCCGCGGGCATCCCGGTGCAGTCGCGCACGCTGGTGGTGATCCCCACCCTGTTTGGCAGCCTGCACGACGTCGACGAGCTGGTCGATGCGCTGGAGGTGCGCTACCTCGCCAACCGCGACGTGCATCTGCACTTTGGCCTGCTCAGCGATTTCACCGACGCCGCCAGCGAAACCACGCCGCTGGACGCGGCGCTGCTGGCGCGGGCCAGCGCGCGCATCGAGGCGCTCAACGTGACGTACGCCGGTGGCGCCGCAGACCGGTTTTTCCTGTTCCACCGGCCGCGCGTCTATCACGCGCCCGACCGCGTGTGGATGGGGCGCGAGCGCAAGCGCGGCAAGCTGGGCGACCTCAACACGCTGCTGCGCGGCAGCGGACGCGAACGGTTTTCGCTGATCGTGGGCGACGTTGCCGCGCTGCGCGGCGTGACCTACGTGATCACGCTGGATTCGGACACCGAGCTGCCGCGCGACTCCGCGCGCCGCTTCGCCAGCGCCATGGCGCACCCGCTCAACCGCCCGGTGTACGACGCCGCGCTGGGTCGCGTGGTGCGCGGCTACGGCATCCTGCAGCCGCGCCTCGGCGTGAGCCTGCCCAGCGCCGCCCGCTCGCGCTATGCGCAGCTGTTCGGCAGCGAGGCGGGCATCGACCCGTATACGCGCGCGGTGTCGGACGTGTATCAGGATCTGTTCGGCGAAGGCTCGTTCATCGGCAAAGGCATCTACGACGTCGATGCCTTCCAGCAGGCGCTGGAGCACCGCTTTCCGGACAACACCATCCTCAGTCACGACCTCATCGAGGGCGCCTACGCACGCGCGGGCCTGCTGTCCGACGTGCAGCTGTACGAGCCGTACCCGTCCGGCTACCTGGACGACAGCCAGCGGCGGCATCGCTGGATTCGCGGTGACTGGCAGATCCTGCCGTGGCTGCTGCCGCGTGCGCCGGGTCCGCACGGCTGGGTGCGCAACCCGCTGTCGGCGCTGTCGCGCTGGAAGATCCTCGACAACCTGCGCCGCAGCCTGGTGCCGGCAGCCTTCGTGCTGCTGCTGGTGGTGGGCTGGCTGGGCGTGGCGCAGGTAGTGTCGTGGACCATCGCGATCCTCGGCCTGGTGGTGCTGCTGCCGGTGCTGGGCGCGCTGCTGGTGCTGGTGCAGAAGTCGCCGGACGTGGAATGGCGGGCGCACCTCCAGCTGGCCTTGCGGGCTTCCGTGGCGCAGGGGCTGCGCGCCGGATTCTGGGTGATGACGCTGCCGCACGAGGCGCTGTACAGCCTCGATGCGGTGCTGCGCAGCCTGTGGCGCATGACCGTCAGCCGCCGGCTGCTGCTGCAGTGGCGACCGTCGCGCGATTGCCGGTTGCAGGCGCGCGGCACGCCGGCGCAGGTGCTGCGGCAGATGTGGATCAATCCGGCCCTGGCGCTGGCCGGCGCCGTGGCGCTGGCCGTATTTCGCCTGCCCGCGCTGCCGGTGGCGGCACCGCTGCTCGCGCTGTGGGCACTGGCACCGGGGCTGGTGTGGTTGTCCGGCCAGCCGCGCAGGCGCGAGGTGTTCGTGCCGAGCGCGGCGCAGCAGCGCTTTCTGCGCATGCTGGCGCGGCGCATTTGGGGTTTCTTCGAGGTGCACGTGGGCACCCACGACAACGCGCTGCCGCCGGACAACATGCAGGAGCATCCGACCGAGGTGATCGCCCATCGCACCTCACCGACCAATATCGGGCTGGCGCTGCTGTCCAACCTGGCTGCCTACGATTTCGGCTACATCACGGTGGGCCGGCTGCTGCAGCGCACCGCCGACACACTGCACACCATGCAGGGCCTGGCGCGCTACCGCGGGCATTTCTACAACTGGTACGACACCGTCTCGCTGCAGCCCCTGGCGCCGCAGTACGTGTCGACCGTGGACAGCGGCAACCTGGCCGGCCACCTGCTGACCCTGCGTCCCGGCCTGCTCGCCCTGATGGATGCGCCGGTATTCCATCCGCGCCTGCTCGACGGGCTGGCCGACACGCTCGAGGTGCTGGTCGAGTCGCGCCCGCAGGACGACCGCCTGGTGAGCGCCTGCGATGCGCTGATGCATCGGCTGGATGATGCGCGCGCGGCGCCGCCGACCACCGTGACCCAGGCGCGCGACGTGCTGCGCCCGATCCACGCCGGCGTAATGGCGATGAGCCTGCACTTTCCGGCCAACGCACTGGATGAGCCAACCCACTGGTATGGCCGCCTGGTCGAACAGGTGCGCGACGTGATGGGTGAGCTCGATTACCTGGCGGGGGCCTCGCCCACCGACGAGCTGCCCACGCTGCGCCAGCTCGCGGTCGCCGCCCCCGCCGCCAATACCGACTCCGTGGCCGATCGTGCGGGTGCGCGGATCACCGAGCTGCGCCAGCTGGCCGAGCTGGCCGGCGAGATGGCGGTGATGGATTTCAGCTTTCTCTATGACCGCCGGCGCGACCTGCTCAGCATCGGCTACAACGTCGACGAGCGCCGCCTCGATGCGGGCTTCTACGACCTGCTCGCCTCCGAGGCGCGGCTGGCCAACTACGTGGCGATCGCCCAGGGCCAGCTGCCGCAGGAAGGCTGGTTCACGCTGGGCCGCCTGCTCACCACCACCACGCGCGGTCGGCCGGTGCTGCTGTCGTGGACCGGCTCGATGTTCGAATACCTGATGCCGATGCTGGTGATGCCGAGCATCGAAGGCACGTTGCTGGACGAAACCTGCCGCGCGGCGGTGGCGCGGCAGATCGAGTACGGCCAGCAGCTGGGCGTGCCGTGGGGCGTGTCCGAGTCGGGCTACAACACGGTCGACGTGCAGCTCAACTACCAGTACCGCGCGTTCGGCGTGCCGGGGCTGGGACTCAAGCGCGGGCTCGGCGACGACCTGGTGGTGGCGCCTTACGCCAGCACCATGGCGCTGATGGTGTCGCCGGCGGCCGCGTGCGCCAACCTGGAGCGGCTCGCGCACGAAGACCGGCTGGGCCGCTTCGGCTTCTACGAGGCGATCGACTACACCCCCGCGCGCCTGCCCAACGGGCAGAGCGCGGTGGTGGTGCGATCGTTCATGGCGCACCACCAGGGCATGAGCCTGCTGTCGCTGGCGCACGCGCTGCTGGACCAGCCGATGCAGAAGCGCTTCGAGGCCGATCCGCAGTTCCGCGCCAGCGCGCTGCTGCTGCAGGAGCGGGTACCGGAAACCGCCGCCGAATACCGCCACGCCACCGGCTTTCCGATCCAGCCGGAGGACGCCGCCGCGGCGGAGGGCACGCTGCGCGTGTTCACCGATCCAGACATGCCGCGTCCGGCCGTGCAGCTGCTCTCCAACGGCAGTTATCACGTGATGGTGAGCAGCGGCGGCGGCAGCTACAGCCGCCGTCGCGACATGGCGGTGACGCGCTGGCAGGAGGACATCTCCAGCGACCACTGGGGCCAGTTCTGCTACCTGCGTGACGTGGAGACCGGCGAGTTCTGGTCCACCGCGCACCAGCCCACGCTGCACCGGCCGGAGCACTTCGAGGCGATCTTCTCCGACGCGCGCGCCGAGTTCCGCGTGCGCGAACGCGACTACGACGCGCATACCGAGATCGTCGTCTCGCCCGAGGACGATATCGAACTGCGCCGCGTGCGGCTGACCAATCGCGGGCGCACCGCCCGCACCATCGAGATCACCACCTATGCCGAGGTGGTGATTGCGCCGGCGGCGGCCGATGCGGCGCATCCGGCCTTCAGCAACCTGTTCGTGCAGACCGCCTGGCTGCCCGCGGCGCAGGCGCTGATCTGCACGCGCCGCCCGCGCTCGGCGACCGAGGCGGTGCCGTGGATGTGCCACCTGATGGCGGTGCACGACGCGCGGGTGGAGTCGCTCTCCTACGAAACCGACCGCGCCGCCTTCATCGGCCGCGGCCGCAGCCTGGCCCGCCCGCGCGCGCTGGTCGACCGGCTGCAGGCGCAGCTGGGCAACAGCGTGGATTCGGTGCTCGATCCGATCGTGGCGATCCGCTGCCGCATCACGCTGGCGCCGGAGCAGTCCGCCACCATCGACATCGTCACCGGCGTGGCCGACAGCGACGAGGCGTGCCGACATCTGGCCGAGAAGTACCGTGACCGGCACATCGCCGACCGCGTGTTCGACCTGGCCTGGACGCACAGCCAGGTGCTGCTGCAGCAGCTCAATGCCGGGCCGGGCGACGCGCGGCTGTACGAGCGCATGGCCGCCTCGATCATCTACGCCAACACCTCGCTGCGTGCCGAACCGGGCGTGCTGCAGGCGAACCGGCGCGGGCAGTCGGGGCTGTGGGGGCAGGCGATCTCCGGCGATCTGCCGATCGTGCTGCTGCGCATGTCCGATCCGGGCAACATCGAGCTGGTGCGCCAGCTAGTGCAGGCGCACGCGTACTGGCGCCTGAAAGGGCTGGCGGTGGACCTGGTGATCTGGAACGAGGACCAGGCCGGCTATCGCCAGCAGCTGCATGACCTGATCATGGGTCTGATCGCCTCGGGCACCGAGGCGAGCCTGATCGATCGCCCCGGCGGCATCTTCGTGCGTCCCGCGCAGCAGCTGTCGGTGGAGGATCGCGTGCTGGTGCGTTCGGTGGCGCGCGTGGTGCTCAGCGACACGCGCGGCTCGCTGGCCGAGCAGCTGGAGCGCCGCCGGGTGGAACCGCCGCTGCCGCGCTTCGACCCCACCCGCATCCGCACGCCCGAGCTGGTGACGCCGGCGGCCGTGCCCGATGCCCGACTCGCCACGCTGCAGCTGGCCAACGCCTACGGTGGCTTCAGCGCGGACGGCAGCGAATACGTGGTGGTGCTGCAGCCGGGCCGCCCCACGCCCGCGCCGTGGTGCAACGTGCTGGCCAATCCCGGCTTCGGCTGCGTGATCTCCGAGAGCGGCGGCGCCTGCACGTGGAGCGAGAACGCCCACGAATTCCGACTCACGCCGTGGCACAACGACCCGGTAACCGACGCCAGCGGCGAGGCGATCTATCTGCGCGACGAGGAGAGCGGCCACTGCTGGTCACCCACGCCGCTGCCTCGCCGCGGCACCGGCCGCTACGTGACGCGGCACGGTTTTGGCTACTCGGTGTTCGAGCACGTCGAGGACGGCATCGAATCGGAGCTGTGGGTGTACGTGGCGCTGCACGCGCCGGTGAAGTTCTCGGTGCTTCGCCTGCGCAACACCACCCGCCAGCCGCGCCGGCTGTCGGCCACCGGCTACGTGGAGTGGGTGCTGGGCGACCTGCGCGCGAAGTCGGCGATGCACGTGGTGACCGAGTCCGATCCCACCACCGGCGCGCTGTTCGCACGCAACGCCTATCACATGGATTTCGGCGGCCGCGTGGCGTTCTTCGACGTCGACGGTGGCGCGCGCAGCGTCACCGGCGACCGCCGCGAGTTCCTGGGCCGCAACGGCAACATGCGCGCGCCGGCGGCGATGGGGCGCAGCGGATTGTCCGGGCGGCTCGGTCCCGGGCTCGATCCCTGCGCGGCTATCCAGCTGCCGTTCGAGCTGGCGCCGGGCGAGACGCGCGAGGTGGTGTTCCGCCTTGGCGCCGCGCACGACGAGGCGGGTGCCAGCGAACTGGTGCAGCGCTTCCGCGGCTCGGCCGCGGCCGCTGCGGCGCTGGACGAGGTGCGCATGCACTGGCACTGGACGCTGGGCAAGGTGCAGGTGCGGACGCACGATCCAGCGGTGGACGTGCTCGCCAACGGCTGGCTGATGTACCAGGTGATCGCCTCGCGCTTCTGGGCGCGCAGCGGCTATTACCAGTCCGGCGGCGCGTTCGGTTTCCGCGACCAGCTGCAGGACACCATGGCGATGATCCACGCAAGCCCGTACAGCGCGCGCCAGCACCTGCTGCTCAGCGCGGCGCACCAGTTCGTCGAGGGCGACGTGCAGCACTGGTGGCACCCGCCGACCGATCGTGGCGTGCGCACGCACTGTTCGGACGACTACCTGTGGCTGGCGCTGGCCACCAGCCACTACGTGCACACCACCGCCGACACCGGCGTGCTGGATGAGCGCGTGGGCTATCTGGAGGGCCGTCCGGTGAAGCGCGAGGAGGAGTCGTATTACGACCTGCCCACGCGCTCGGAGCAATCGGCCACGCTGTACGAGCACTGCGTGCGGGCGATCGAGCACAGCCGTGCGCGCGGCCCGCACGGCCTGCCGTTGATCGGCACCGGCGACTGGAACGACGGCATGAACCGCGTCGGTGAGCTGGGGCAGGGTGAGAGCATCTGGCTGGGTTTCTTCCTGCACGAGGTGCTCAACCGCTTTGCCGGCACGGCGCGCCAGCACGGCGACAACCGGTTCGCCGAGTTGTGCGAGGTGGAGGCCGCCACGCTGCGCACTGCGCTGGAAACCCACGGCTGGGACGGCGCCTGGTATCGCCGCGCGTACTTCGACGACGGCACCCCGCTGGGCTCCAGCGGCAACGTGGAATGCCGCATCGATTCGATCGCGCAGAGCTGGTCGGTGCTGTCCAGCGCGGCGCCCGACGCGCGCCGGCGGCAGGCGATGGAGTCGCTCGACACCCACCTGGTGAAGCGGCGCGCGGGGTTGATTCAGCTGCTGGAGCCGCCGTTCGATCGCTCCGATCTGGACCCCGGCTACATCAAGGGCTACGTGCCCGGCGTGCGCGAGAACGGGGGCCAGTACACGCATGCTGCCGTGTGGGCCACGATGGCGTTCGCTGCGCTGGGTGACGGCGCGCGCGCGTGGGAGCTGCTGGGCATGATCAACCCGGTCAACCACGGCAGCGGCACCGGCGACATCGAGGTGTACAAGGTGGAGCCCTACGTGGTGGCCGCCGACGTCTACGGCGTGGCGCCGCACCAGGGCCGCGGCGGCTGGAGCTGGTACACCGGCTCGGCCGGCTGGATGTACCGGCTGATCGTCGAATCACTGCTGGGGCTGCGCATCGAGGGCGAAACGATGCGCGTGACGCCAGTGCTGTCGCCGGGCTGGACCGCCTACGAGCTGGCCTACCGGCATCGCGAGACCGACTACCTGATCACCGTGCGGCCGGGCGAGCTGCCCGGCGCGCCGACGCGAATCAAGGTCAACGACGTGCCGATCGAAGGCGATGTGGTGGCGCTGGTGGACGACGGCGGCGAGCACCGCATCGAGATCGCCGTGTGATGGGTGGACGCTGCGTGCGCGCGCTCCAGCGGGATCACGGGCGGGCCGGCTGCCGCGATGGCGCGCGCTTGGCGGTAACCTAGACGGCCATATGCTCCCGCGCCGGCGCCCCGCCGGCCTGCCCCCAACGACGACGGAACGCCCCGTGACTCCATCTCCGATTCCCGACCTTACCCGCCTCCCGCAGTGGCAGGCATTGCGCGCCCATCACGAACGCAGCGGCGAGCGTCATCTGCGCGAACTGTTTGCCGCCGACCCGACCCGCGGCGAGCGCCTCACCGCGGAAGCGGCCGGGCTGTACATGGATTATTCCAAGCAGCGCGTGGACAGCGAGACGCTGCATCTGCTGCGCGAGCTGGCCACGGCCTGCGCTTTGCCGGCGCGCATCGCGGCGATGTTCGACGGCCAGAAGATCAACGTCACCGAGGACCGCGCCGTGCTGCACACCGCGCTGCGCGCGCCGGCGCATGCCAGGGTGATGGTGGACGGCGAGAACGTGATTCCCGCCGTGCACGCAGTGCTGGAACGCATGGCCGCGTTCGCCGACAAGCTGCGCAATGGCGCCTGGCTCGGCCACACCGGCAAGCGCATCCGCAACGTGGTGAACATCGGCATCGGCGGCTCGGACCTTGGCCCGGTGATGGCCTACGAGGCGCTGCGCCACTACAGCCAGCGCGACATGACGTTCCGCTTCGTCTCCAACGTGGACGGCATCGACTTCGTCGAGGCCACGCATGACCTCGACCCGGCCGAGACGCTGTTCATCGTCTGCTCCAAGACCTTCACCACGCTGGAAACGCTGGCCAACGCGCAGGCCGCGCGGCGCTGGTGCCTGGCCGCCCTGCAGGACGACGCGGCGGTGGCGCGGCACTTCGTTGCCGTGTCCACCAACGAGCAAGCGGTGGCGAAGTTCGGCATCGACACCGCCAACATGTTCGGATTCTGGGACTGGGTGGGCGGGCGCTATTCGATGGATTCGGCGATCGGCCTGTCGACCATGCTGGCGATCGGGCCGGACGGTTTCGGCCAGATGCTGGCCGGCTTCCACGCGATGGACGAGCACTTCCGCAGCGCCCCGCTGGAGCGCAACCTGCCGGCGCTGATGGGGCTGATCGGGATCTGGAACACCAACTTCCTCGGCGCCGAGACGGTCGCCGTGCTGCCGTACGAGCAATACCTCAAGCGTTTTCCCGCCTACCTGCAGCAGCTCACCATGGAAAGCAACGGCAAGCGCGTGACGCTGGATGGCCGCGCCGTGGATTACGCCACCGGCGCGATCTACTGGGGCGAGCCGGGCACCAACGGCCAGCACTCGTTCTACCAGCTGATCCACCAGGGCACGCGGCTGATTCCCTGCGACTTCATCGGCTTCGGCCGGCCGCTGGAACCGCTGCCGCTTCCCGACGGCAGCGATCAGCACGACCTGCTGATGGCCAACCTGCTGGCGCAGGGCGAGGCGCTGGCCTTCGGCAAGAGCGCCGATGAACTGCGCGCCGAAGGCGTGGCCGAGGCGCTGGTGCCGCACAAGACCTTCCCGGGCAACCGGCCGAGCACCACGATCCTCGCCGAGCGGCTCACGCCGCATGTTCTGGGCGCGCTGGTGGCGCTGTACGAGCACGCCACCTTCGTGCAGGGCGTGGTGTGGAATATCGACTCGTTCGATCAGTGGGGCGTCGAGCTGGGCAAGGTGCTGGCCAAACGCACGGCGGCCGAACTCACCAGCGATGCCGAGCCCGAGCTGGCCCACGACAGCTCCACCAATACGCTGATCCGCCGCTATCGCGCGCTGCGCGACGGGCGTTTGGCGGACCCCGCGTAACGATCTGTAGGAGCGCACCCTGTGCGCGAATGCTTTTGCTCCTGATCGACAGCCAAGCCAAAAGCAGTCGCGCACAGGGTGCGCTCCTACACAAGATACGGCGGCAACGCATTCCCTGATCTGCAGCGAGAAACCATGAGCCCCATCCTCAGCCCCCTTGCCGGCAAGCCGGCGCCCGCGTCGATCCTCGTCGACGTACCGCAACTGCTCGCCGCCTACGCCGACCTGGCGCCCGATCCGTCGGTTCCGGCGCAGCGGGTGGCGTTCGGCACCTCCGGCCATCGCGGCTCCTCACTGGGCCGCAGCTTCAACGCGGCGCACGTGCTGGCGATCAGCCAGGCGATCTGCGACTACCGCGCGATGAAGGGCATCGACGGCCCGCTGTTCGTGGCGATCGACACGCACGCGCTGTCGGCGCCGGCGTTCGAGCACGCGCTGGAAGTGTTCGCCGCCAACGAGGTCACCTGCATGGTCTCGGTCGGCACGCCGTATACGCCCACGCCGGTGCTGTCGCACGCGATCCTGGTCTACAACCGCAGCCGCACGGATCACCTCGCCGACGGCATCGTGCTGTCGCCCTCGCACAATCCGCCGGCCGACGGCGGCTACAAGTACAACCCGCCCAACGGCGGCCCGGCCGACACCGACGTCACCCGCTGGATCCAGGATCGCGCCAACGCGCTGCTGGAAGGCGGGCTCAGGGAGGTGCGCCGCGTGCCGTACGCGCAGGCGCGTCGCTCGTCGCGGGTGATCGAGCACGACTACGTATCGAGCTACGTGTCCGATCTGGCGCACATCGTCGACTTCGACCTGATCCGCGCGGGCGGGCTCAGGCTG
>DASUJJ010000018.1:0-7332 GCA_036279335.1 Dyella sp. | reverse complement strand
CGGCGTACTTCGGCATGTTTGCGGTGGACCCCTCGCGCCAGACCGGCGGCGTCGGCAAGCAGGTGATCGCCCACGCCGAGCAGCTGGCGCGCACGCGCTGGGGCGTGAACCGCATGCGCATGACGGTGATCGTGCAGCGCGAGGAGCTGATCGCCTTCTACGAACGCCGCGGCTACGCCCGCACCGGGCAGTTCAAGCCGTTCCCCTACGGCGACGCGCGCTTCGGCATCCCGCGCCGCGACGATCTGCGCTTCGAGGTGCTGGAAAAGCCCCTCGGCGAGGTGGCCGCATGAGTGCACCGGCCGGCTGGGTGAAGGTGGGCACGCGCAGCGAGATCCTGCCGGGCGAATACAAGGTGGTGTGGGACGGCGACACCGCCATCGCCGTGTACAACATCGACGGCACGCTCTACGCGGTGGAAGACGTATGCACGCACGACGGCGCCGAGCTGGCCGGCGGCGAGGTGCACGGTTTCGAGGTGGAGTGCGTGCGCCACGGCGCGCGTTTCGACCTGCGCACGGGCGCGGTCACCCGCCCGCCGGCGTACGAGCCGATCGCCTGCTTCCCGGTGTTCGAGGAAGGTGGGCTGATCTTCACCCGCGACGACCGCTGAGCTTGCGCAGCCCGGCCCGATCGGAACCGGCGAGGGATCGAATCCCCGTGCCGCGCTGGCGCGCCGCGGTGGTGTTCGTCGTGCTGTTTGTTCTGTACCAGTCCGCCGAAGGCGTGGGCGACCGCCTGCTGCACAGCTTCACCGTGCAGGCCTCGCTGATGACTGCCTGCGTGGTGATGGCCTGGCCGCTGTCGCGCTGGCTGGGCTACTGCGGCTACGGCGCGTATGCGCTGGATCGCGCGCCGCGTTCCTTCGCTTGGTTGGGCGCGGGCCTGGTCGCGGCCTGCGCGGCCAAGGCGCTGGCGATCGGCGTGGGCGAATATTCAGGCGTCTATGCGGCTACCGGCGCGTCGTTCACATCGGCCGGCTTTGCCGCGCTCGGCGCGGGGCTGCCGATGCTGCTGCTGTCGACCTTCGTGCCCTCGATCGCCGAGGACATCCTCGCGCGCGGCTTCTGGTATCGCGCCGCAGGCATCCGCTGGCAACGCGGGCTCGCCTTCGTGGCGTTCTCGGCGGGCTACTTCGTGCTCAACCACGTCTATCGGCTCGACCGCGGGCCGACGGAGTGGCTGATGATCTTCTGCATGGGCCTGGCCTACGCCACCGCGCTGTGGCGCACCGGCACCTTGTGGGCGGCGGTGGGCCTGCACTGGGGCTGGAACCTGGCCAATGGCCTGCTCGATCCGCTGCTGCCAGCCGACACGTTAGATGCGCATGGCAGCAATCTGCTGACGGCCGTCGTGCACGTGCTGCTCGCACTGATGCTGCTCGCCGTGCCCATGTCGCGGACGCGTGCAGGAGTGCGCGCGAGTTAACCAATTAGCTGGTGCCACCAGGGAAGGGGGAGGGTGGCGAGCGCCCGGCACCTTCCCGGCGTGACTTTCGGCAGGGGGTCTTGCCGCTGTATCGGGCTTGCCCCAGTCTGGCGCACTGCTTGACCTCAGGGGGAATCATGGCGTTTTCGAAGCGATCCGGTGGGCTGCTGCCCGCCTTCATGCTCCTGCTGGCGTGGCCGCTGTACGCGCCTGCCCAGCAGGCCCCGGTGCCCGAGCCGGCACCCGCCGCCAGCACCAGCGCCGCAGTGCCGGCGACCGCGTCGAGTGTCGCGACATCGGCGCCGATTCCGCTGGCCTTGCCGGACGCGGCCGCGGTCACCGTGCCCAGCGCGCCCGGTGCGTGGGGCGGCGAGCGCAGCGGCAGCGAGCCGACGTTGTCCGATCGCGTGGTGAGCTACCGCATCGACGCCGAGCTGGACGCTGCCAAGCACGCGGTGCACGGCACCGAGCAACTTCAGTGGCGCAACCGCAGCGACCGCGAGGTGCGCAGCATCTACATGCATCTGTACCTCAACGCCTTCGCCAACGAGGGCAGCACCTTCTTCACCGAGCGCGATGTGCTTACCGCGCACGGCAGGGGGCGTGGCAACGCCCGCCTGGAAAAAGGGCAGTGGGGCTGGATCGACCTCAACAGCGTGCGCCAGGCCGACACCGATCTGAAGGTCAGCTTCGTGCAGCCGGACCACGGCCCGGCCACCGACCGCACCGTGGTACGCATCGACCTGGCGCAGCCGGTACCGGCCGGCGGCACGCTGACGCTGGACATCGATTTCCAGAGTCAGCTGCCGCGGGTGGTGGAGCGCACCGGCTGGTTCGGTGATTTCAATCTCGTCGCGCAGTGGTTCCCCAAGATCGGCGTGCTGGAGCTGCCCGGCGAGCGCGGCGCCACCGAGGTGCGCTGGAACGTGCACGAGTTCCACTTCAACAGCGAGTTCTACGCGGATTTCGGCCTGTACGACGTCAAGCTCACGGTGCCGTCGGACTACACCGTCGGCGCGGTGGGCGAGCTGCAGGGGCAGCCGCAGAGCGACGGCGGAAAGACTACCTACCACTTCGTGCAGGGCGACGTGCACGACTTCGCCTGGGTGGCGGCCAAGGGCTACAAGACGCTGGACGGCACGTACGAGGGCCCGGGCAGTCCGAAGGTGGCGGTGCGGGTGATCTATCCGCCCGAATACGTGGCCAGCGCGCAGCTGGTGCTGAAGGCCAGCATCGATTCGCTGGGGTATTTCTCCAGGACGCTGGGCGCGTATCCGTATCGGACGCTCACCGCCGTGGTGCCGCCGTACAACGCCGGCGAAGCCGGTGGCATGGAGTACCCCACGTTCTTCACCGCCGACGGCTTCAGCGACGTCGAGCCGGGCACGATCAGCCAGTACATGATCGATTTCGTGACCATCCACGAGTTCGGCCACGGCTATTTCTACGGCCTGCTCGCCTCGAACGAGTTCGAGGAGCCGATGCTCGACGAAGGCCTCAACGAGTATTGGGACCAGCGCATGCTGCGCGAGCGCAAGCAGGACGTCGACCTGGCCACGCCCTTCATGAAATGGCTGGGCGTGACGCCGTCGATCGACGGCTTCGCGCAGGAGCGACTCTCCGCGAGCCTGCGCCACCCGGCCGACCCGATCGGCGAGAACGCGTGGGATCGGCTGTCCTCGTCCAGCTACGGCACGGTGTATTCGCGCACGGCGACGGCGATGCACGATCTGGAGGAGCGGCTGGGCAAGGACGTGATGGAAAAGGCCTTTGCCGAGTACTACAAGCGCTGGCACTTCCGTCATCCCTCGGCCGCCGATCTGCGCGCCACGCTGATCGACGTGTCCGGCAAGCCGGACGTGGTCAATCAGATATTCGACCAGGTGGTCTACGGCACCGCCTGGGTGGATGACGCGGTCACCGCGATCGATACCGAGGAGGTGACGCCGCCGGCCGGCAGCTTCGTCAAGGACGGTCAGCGCACCGAGACCGATGTCGCCGCGCTGGACAAGCAGCTCGACAAGCAGCGCGCGGACTGGAAAAAGTCGCATCCCAAGGCCAAGCCGGGCCAAGGCCCGTTCCCGTGGCGCAGCACGGTGACGGTGCGCCGTTACGCCGCCGTCGCGCCGCAGACGCTGCGCCTCACCTATGCCGACGGCAGCCACGAGGACCTGCGCTGGAACGACGCCCGCCGCTGGGTGCGCTTCGTGGTGACCAAGCCGTCCAGGGTGGTGTCCGCCGAGCTCGATCCGGCGCAGACGGTGTACCTGGACGCCAACAAGCTCAACGACAGCTACGCCAGCAAACCCGACGGCAGCGCCGCCCGCCGCTGGGCCGCCGATGCCGCCGCGTTGCTGCAGAACTTCTACGCCTTGCTGGGGACCCTCTGATGGCCAGGATGAATTCGCGCCGGGTCGACCTCGGCTCGCTCGTCACCGCTCCGTTCGCCGCCATGCAGTGGCGCTTGCTGCTGCTGTGGGTGGTGCTGCTGTTGCTGCCCACGGCGGTGGTCAGCCTGCCGCTGTGGGCGTCGCTGGGCGATCTGCTCGATCACTCCGTGCACGCCGCGGCGTGGGCGCAGTCGTTCCACGCCATGATGTTCGGTGACGTGATCATGCAGCTGGGCCAGAACAACGGCTGGCTGAGCGGGGCCGGCCTCGCCGGCCTGGTGGTCACGCTGGCGCTGCTGCCGCTGCTGCACGGCATGGTGGTGGCGGCCGGTCGCGCCGGCCGCTCGCTGGGTTTCGGCCACCTGCTGCAGAGCGGGCTGATCGAGTACGGGCGGATGTTCCGCCTGATGCTGTGGTCGCTGCTGCCGTATGCGGTGATGTTCGGCCTGGCCGGCATGGCGATGTCCTTCGCGCGCAAGCAGGCCGATACGGCCACGCTGGAATCGCAGGCGCAGGCAGCGCAGCACGCGGCGCTGTGGGTGGTGGGCGCGCTGTTCGTGCTGGCGCAGGTGGTGGTGGAATCCTCGCGCGCGGCGTTCGTGGCCGACGTGGGGCTGCGTTCGGCCACGCGCGCATTGGGCCGCGGCGTGATGCAGGTGCTGCGCCGTCCGCTGAGCACCTTGCTCAGTTACCTCGTGATCAGCGCGATTGGTCTGGCCATCGCGCTGGCGCTGGGCATGTGGCGGGTGCACACGCCGCCGCTGGGCACGGGTGGTTTCGTGCTGGCGCTGCTGATCAGCCAGCTGGCCGTAGCGGTGACCGGCTGGATGCATGCTGCTCGCGTGTTCACGCTGGCACGCGTGGCCGGGTCGCTGGCGCCGGCACGCCGCGGTGGTGGCCTGCCGCCCGCGCTCTGACGCAGTACGTGACGCTGAGGGTGCGTCGCACCCGCGGCGTCAGCCGATCCGCGGCGCGAAGGACAGCGGCGGCGTGTCGCCTGTGTCGATCTTCAGCAGCAGCAATTCGCCGCCGCCGTCGATGCGCAGCCGTTGGCTGGCGTCGTCGGGCAGCCACATCGGCCGATCGACCGGCAGCGGCCAGCGTGCTTCACCCCATTGCACCTCGGCACGTCCGGCCAGCAGCCAGGCCATCCAGCGGGCGCCGGCCGGTAGCAGCATGGGGCCCTGCAGCGGTCGCGCTATCAATTCGGCCACCACGTTTTGCCGCCGCTGCAGGATCACCACGCGGGTGGTTTCGGTGGCCAGCGTGCGGTCGTCGGGCTGCAGTGACGCGACCTGCAGGCGCAGCAGCGAGCGTTCGCTGCCGTCGGCGTGGTGAAGATGGAGCGGTGCATCCAGTGCCGTGATCCGCGCCGCTTCCTCGCGCGCGGTGGTCAGCGCGGCGCCGGCCTCCAGCGTGTGCAGGGCGAGCTGCCAGTGCCAGCCATCGGCGGTGTGCGGCGACTCGCCGGTGACGGTGTCGCGCAGTGGATGGGGTGCCGCGGCGGTCGGCGGGCCGTCGGGCCAGGCATCGACCGGGATCGGCCCGACGCTCATGCCCAGGCGCGGCGCGGCTCGCGAATCGGCGGGTAGTAGGCGAACACGTGCGTGTTGCAGCCGTAGAAATCCATGTTGTCCACGTGCTCGCCGCCGAGGCGCTCGGCCAGGCGATCGGACGCCTCGTTGCCGATGCGCACCAGGCTGATCACGCGCTGCGCGTGCACGGTGTGCCAGGCGAAATCCAGCACGGCGGCGCCCGCTTCGGTGGCATAGCCGTGGTGGCGGTGTTCGGGCTTGAGCATCCAGCCCAGCTCGAGATCGGGCCAGCCCTCGGGAAACATCAGGCCGGCGCGGCCGATGAATTCGCCGGTGT
Source organism: Dyella sp. (assembly GCA_036279335.1). Lineage (GTDB taxonomy): Bacteria > Pseudomonadota > Gammaproteobacteria > Xanthomonadales > Rhodanobacteraceae > Dyella_A. Next base: position 1,642 of record DASUJJ010000018.1, on the reverse strand, counting down.
CCTTGCGCTCCAGCGCCCACATGCCGCAGCCGCGCAGCTGCCAGTGGCCCAGCAGCATGGCCAGCGAGCGCCAGGCGTTGGTGCGGTCCAGCGGCTGGCCGTCGCCGATCCAGCGGGTGCTTTCCGGGTCGGCCAGCATCGCGGCGTAATCGTTGAAGTGCCGCTCGGTGAGCGCGGTGAGTCGCAGGCGGGCGGTTTCGATGGTGGGAATCAGGGACATGGCCATTCGATGATCAGCGACGGCTATCCAGCAATCGGCTGAGTGCGAGGGTGCTTGAGGCCAGGGCGTCCTCCCAGGCCAAGCCAATGATTGTCTCACCGGTGGACGAATCGACAAAATCCTCCGCCTCGCCGGGCGGCAGCAGGTGGCGGTAGTCCACCGTGATCTCGGTGCCGGCGGGCAGGTCGGCCAGCGCGAAGATGAAGCCCAGGTGCCACAGGCCGGTGGGCGAAAAGCTGTGGTTGACGTAGCACTCGTCCGGCCAGTCGGGCGAGACCGTGTAGCGGTCTTCGAACCAGCGCGCGCTGGCGTAGCGCAGGGGCGCCAGTTCGGGCGAGTGGGCGAGTTCGTCGTGGCGCCAGGTGCGATCGATGGCGTCGGGGGCGGTGATGATGCTGCCGGCGCGCACCGCTTCGTCGAGGAACAGGCCCTGGCCGGCACCGCCGATGGTGGAGGCGGCGATGCGGTAACGCGGAAGAATCATGGCTGACGCGGCGATCTGGGCCCCGATCGGGCGCGCCGGAGTGTAGCGCAAGCGGCGCGGATCCTTTCGGGTCCGCGCCGCCGCCCCATCCGTGGGTTGGGGAGTCCTGGTGGGGTTACTTGGCGCCAGCCGCGGCCTTGCGGCTGGACTTGGCGGCCTTGGCCGACGCGCCGGCGGCGTTGCCGCTGAACTGGATGGCGTCGCTGTTGCGCTTGAGCGTGGCCGGGCCCATGCCCTTGACCTGGGCCAGGTCGTCCAGCGTCTTGAACGGGCCGTGCGCCTCGCGCCAGGCGACGATCGCCTTGGCCTTCGCCTCGCCCACGCCGTCGAGCGAGCTGGCGATGGTGGCCGCGTCGGCCTTGTTGATGTTGACAGGGGTGGCGGCGAACGCGGGCAGGGCGATGGCGAACGCGAGCGCGGCGGCTAACAGGGAACGAAGCATGGCGATCCTCCGTGATGCGTGACTGGTGCCGTGATTGGCCCGTGGCACTGTGCCGCGCCGCTGGTCCGGTGGATGCCGGCGCGGGCCGCGCGCAGGCTGCCAGCGGACCGGCCGCCGTTGTCCGCGTGCGCTGACTGCGGCGTCAGGGCCGACGGGCGCCGGGGAGGGCGCTGGTACCATCACGTTTTTGCACTTGCGTGGAGCTGCCCATGGATACCGACCGCCTTTCCCGATTCGTCAGCGGCCTGTGGGACGACGAGATCGTGCCGCAGCTGGTGGAATACATCCGCATTCCCAACAAGTCGCCGATGTTCGACAAGGACTGGGTCGCCCACGGTTACATGGACCAGGCGGTGGAGCTGATGTCCGGCTGGGCCCGCGGCAAGCTGTCGGCTTTTCCCGGTGCCACGCTGGAAGTGGTGCGGCTGGAAGGTCGCACCCCGCTGATCTACATCGACGTGCCGGGCGAGGGCGACGACACCGTGGTGCTGTACGG
>DASUJJ010000017.1:0-5577 GCA_036279335.1 Dyella sp. | reverse complement strand
TGTTGCGATCGTTCTCGCTGGAATCGGCATCGGCCAGCCCGGCCACGTGGCGGGCGACATCCACCACCGCCGCGTGCATGCCGTAGCCGATGCCGAAGTACGGCACGCCATGCTCGCGGGCATATTTCGCCGCCAGCACCTTGGCGGCGCCTTCGGCCTCGACCTGCTCGGAATCGATCCAGTCCAGATTCACCCGCGTGCGCTGCTTGATGCCGCCATGGCGCAAGGCTTCGCCCAGGGATTTGTAGGCATCCTTGTGCTCGACGTACTTGCCGACGATCGCCACCGTGATTTCGTCTTTCGGGTTTTCCACCGCGTCCACGGTCCGCTGCCATGCGGACAGGTCCGCCGGCTTGGCGTCGAGGCCGAGCTTTTTCACCACGATGTCGTCCAGGCCCTGCTGGTGCAGCCACAGGGGCTGCTTGTAGATGACATCGACATCGGCCGCACTGATCACGGCGTTTTCCGGCACATTGGTGAACAGCGCGATCTTGCGGCGCTCGCCTTCCGGCAACGGTTCCTCGCAACGGCACAGCAGGATGTCCGGCTGGATGCCGATCGAGCGCAGTTCCTTGACCGAATGCTGGGTCGGCTTGGTCTTGATCTCGCCGGCGGCCTTGATATACGGCACGAGGGTGAGATGCATGAACAGGCACTTCTCCGGGCCGTGCTCGATGCGCAGCTGGCGGATCGCCTCCAGGAACGGCAGCGACTCGATGTCGCCCACCGTGCCGCCGATCTCCACCAGCGCCACGTCGAAGCCGCGGGTGGCCTCGTGGATGCAGTGCTTGATCTCGTCGGTGATGTGCGGGATCACCTGCACGGTGGCGCCCAGGTAATCGCCGCGGCGCTCCTTGCGGATCACCGACTCGTAGATCTTGCCGGTGGTGATCGAGTTCTTGCCGGTCAGGCGGGTGTGGACGAAGCGCTCGTAGTGGCCGAGGTCGAGGTCGGTCTCGGCACCGTCGTCGGTGACGTAGACCTCGCCGTGCTGGAAGGGACTCATGGTGCCCGGATCCACATTGATGTATGGATCGAGCTTCATCATGGTGACGGAGAGACCACGCGCTTCCAGGATGGAAGCCAGCGACGCCGCGGCGATGCCCTTGCCAAGTGAGGACACCACACCGCCGGTGACGAAAATCAGGGGGGTCATGGGATGCAGCCGTGCTGGAAATTAGGCATTTTAGCGGCAGACGAGCCTCACCGCGAGACGTCGCAGGCAAATTCATTCCACGCGGTTCATTTCGGCGGCCGCGGACGGTGCCAGGCCGGGCCGCGCTGATAGCATGAAGGGATGACCCATCCCATTCCTCCCCGCCTCGCCGCCCTGCGCCGGGCCATGGCCGACCACGGCGTGGCCGCCTGCGTGGTTCCAACGGCTGATCCGCACCTGTCCGAATACCTGCCCGGCCACTGGAGCGCCCGCGAGTGGCTGTCCGGCTTCACCGGCTCGGCCGGAACGCTGGTGGTCACCGCCGACCATGCCGGGGTGTGGACCGACTCGCGCTACTTTTCCCAGGGTGAACAGCAGCTCGCCGGCAGCGGCATTGCCCTGATGAAGCAAAAGGTGTCCCACGCGCCGGAACACCTCACCTGGCTGCAGCAGCATCTGCATGACGGCGACGCGGTAGCGATCGCCGGCGACAGCCTCGGCGTGGCGACCCGCCAACAGATCACCCGTTTGCTTGACGCCGTCGGCGCGAGGCTGCGCACCGACCTGGACCTGCCCGCCGCGATCTGGGCCGAGCGCCCGGCGCTGCCGCGCGCGCCGGTGATGGAACACGCGCTGGCGTGGGCACACATTCCGCGCAGCGACAAGCTGGCGCGGGTGCGCACCGCCATGCGCAAGCTCGGCGCCACCCATCACCTGCTGTCCAGCCTGGACGACATCGCCTGGCTGACCAACCTGCGCGGCAGCGACGTGGAGTGCAACCCGGTGTTTCTCGCCCACCTGCTGGTGGAAGCGCAGAACGAGGTCACGCTGTTCGTCGAGCGCGGCAAGTTCGACGACACACTCGTGGCTGCGCTCGCTGCCGACGGCATCCGACTGGCCGACTACGCCGCCGTGACTGATGCGCTGGGTGAACTGGGCGCTGACGACGCGCTGCTGCTGGATCCGGGCAAGGTGGTCTGTGCGGTGGCCGATGGCGTGCCGGAAGGCGTCAAGCGGATCGAGGCGGCCAACCCGTCCACTGCGATGAAGGCGCGCAAGAGCGTGGCCGAGCTCGACCACATCCGCGAGACCATGCGCCGCGACGGCGCCGCCCTCGTGCGCGCCTTTCGCCGGCTGGAGGAACGCCTCGCCGCCGGCATGGCGCAAACCGAACTGGACGTCGATGCGCTGGTGCGCGAAGAGCGCGCCGCCCAGCCGAACTTCATCGGCGAGAGCTTCGCCACCATCGCCGGCTACCAGGCCAACGGCGCCCTGCCGCATTACCGGGCCACGCCCGAGCAGCACAGCGCGCTGGCCCGCAAGGGCCTGCTGCTGGTGGATTCGGGCGGCCAGTATCTCGGCGGCACCACCGACATCACCCGCGTGCTGGCGCTGGGCGAGACCACCGCCGAGCAGCGCCGGGACGCCACGCTGGTGATGAAGGGGCTGATCGCCCTCTCGCGCGCCCGCTTCCCCAAGGGCGCCAGCGGCCCGCAGCTCGATGCGCTGGCACGCGCGCCGCTGTGGGCAGCCGGCATGGATTACGGCCACGGCACGGGTCACGGCGTGGGCTACTTTCTCAACGTGCACGAGGGCCCGCACGGCATCCGCCCGCCGGTCAGCGGCGGCGCGCTGGTGGCGCTGGAGCCGGGCATGATCAGCTCGATCGAACCGGGCCTGTACAAGCCCGGCCGCCACGGCATCCGCCACGAGAACCTTGCCGTGGTGGTGGAGGCCGAGCAGACCGAGTTCGGCGACTACTACGCCTTCGAGACGCTCACCCTGTGCCCGTTCGACCGGCGCGCGCTGGAGCCGCACCTGCTCAGTCCCGAGGAGCGCGCCTGGCTGGACGACTACCACGCAACGGTGCGTGCGGCGCTCAGCCCCCTGCTGGACGACGCCGATCTGGCCTGGCTCGAACGCCACTGCGCGCCGCTCTGATCCACCCGTCGCGCCCCGCGAGACGGTGGCCCTCGATGCTCCCGCCCCTGCCCGCCGCGGCTTGACCGCCTCGGCGGCACCGCCCATCCTCCTGCGCCTTACCCGAGTCGAACGTATCCATGAGCAGTCGCTACAACGCCGCCGATATCGAAGTCCTCTCCGGCCTGGATCCGGTCAAGCGCCGCCCCGGCATGTACACCGACACCTCGCGCCCGAACCATCTGGCGCAGGAGGTGATCGACAACTCGGTCGACGAGGCGCTGGCCGGGCACGCGAAGAACATCGAGGTGATCCTGCACGCCGACGGCTCGGTGGAAGTGAGCGACGACGGCCGCGGCATGCCGGTCGACATCCACCCGGAAGAAGGCGTGCCGGGCGTCGAGCTGATCCTCACCCGTCTGCACGCGGGCGGCAAGTTCAACGGCAAGAACTACAACTTCTCCGGCGGCCTGCACGGCGTGGGCGTGTCGGTGGTCAACGCGCTGTCGCAGCGCGTGGAAGTGACCATCCGCCGCGACGGCAACGAATACCGCATGGCCTTCGAGCACGGCGACCGGGTCAGCGAGCTGGACATCATCGGCTCGGTACCTAAGAAAAAGACCGGCACCACCGTGCATTTCTGGGCCGACCCGAAGTATTTCGACTCGCCGAAGATCTCGGTGCCGAAGCTCAAGCATCTGCTGCGCGCCAAGGCGGTGCTGTGCGCCGGCCTCAACGTGAAGCTCACCGACGAGGCCAGCGGCGAGACCGTCGAATGGCACTACGAGGATGGCCTGCGCGACTACCTGCGGGGCGAGCTGGAAGGCGCCGAGGCGCTGCCCGCCGACCTGTTCGTCTACCACGTGGCGCGCGACACCGAGGGTCTGGATGTCGCCCTCACCTGGCTGCCCGAGGGCGAGCTGGTGCAGGAGAGCTACGTCAACCTGATCCCCACCGCCCAGGGTGGCACCCACGTCAACGGCCTGCGCACGGGCCTGACCAACGCCATCCGCGAATTCTGCGACATCCGCAACCTGCTGCCGCGCGGCGTGAAGCTGGCGCCGGAAGACGTGTGGGAGCGCCTCGCCTTCGTGCTCAGCGCCAAGCTGCTCGATCCGCAGTTCGCCGGCCAGACCAAGGAGCGACTGTCCTCGCGCCAGGCCGCGGCGCTGGTGGAGAACGTGATCCACGACGCCTTCAGCCTGTGGCTCAACCAGCATGTGGAGCTGGGCGAGAAGATCGCCCAGCTCGCCATCGAGCGGGCCAGTGCGCGCCTCAAGGCGGCCAAGCAGGTGGTGCGCAAGAAGATCACCCAGGGCCCGGCCTTGCCCGGCAAGCTGGCCGACTGCACCGCCACTGATCTGACCCGCACCGAGCTGTTCCTGGTCGAGGGCGATTCGGCCGGCGGTTCGGCCAAGCAGGCGCGCGACAAAGACTTCCAGGCGATCCTTCCGCTGCGCGGCAAGATCCTCAACACGTGGGAAGTCGAATCGACCTCGGTGCTCGCGTCCGAGGAAGTGCACAATCTGGCGGTGGCGATCGGCTGCGACCCTGGCAAGGACGACCTCTCCGGCCTGCGCTACGGCAAGGTGGTGATCCTGGCCGACGCCGACTCCGACGGCCTGCACATCGCCACGCTGCTGTCGGCACTGTTCCTCAGGCACTTCCCGTCGCTGGTGCGCGAGGGCCACGTGTTCGTGGCGATGCCGCCGCTGTTCCGCGTCGATGTGGGCAAGCAGGTGTTCTATTGCCTGGACGAGGGCGAGAAGCAGGCCATGCTCGACCGCATCGAGCGCGAAAAGATGAAGGGCGCGGTGAGCACCACCCGCTTCAAGGGCCTGGGCGAGATGAACCCGGCGCAGCTGCGCGAGTCGACCATCCATCCCGATACCCGCCGGCTGGTGCAGCTCACCGTGGACGACAGCGAAGGCACCGCCAGGCTGATGGACATGCTGCTGGCCAAGAAGCGCGCCGGCGACCGCAAGTCCTGGCTGGAAGAAAAGGGCGATCTCGCCACGCTCGAAGTCTGAGCCCGCCACGCACCTCTTGCCGACGCATCATTCAGACGCCATGCTTGATCCCATGCCCACATCCAAGCCCCACTCTCGCCTCCGATCCCGCATCGCGCGTCCGTGCCGGGCGTCCGCTGCATGAGCGCCGTCGACACCACCGAGCGCGAGGAGCTGGCCGAACTGCTGGCCGCTTCGAGCCGCCAGGACCAGCGCGCTTTCGCCGAGCTCTACCGCCGCACCTCTTCGCGCCTGTTCGGCGTTTGCATGCGCATGCTGCGCGATCGCGGCGAAGCGGAGGATGTGCTGCAGGAGGTGTTTACCTCGGTGTGGCGCCGTGCCGACACCTTCGATCCGGCCAAGGCCAGCGCCACGACGTGGTTGGTGACCATGGCTCGCAATCGTTCGATTGACCGGCTGCGCCAGCACCGGGAAACGGCGCTGGACGACTCCATGATGCTTGACCTGGAGGACGAAGGTCCCAGCCCCGCG
>DASUJJ010000016.1:0-3474 GCA_036279335.1 Dyella sp. | reverse complement strand
AGTTCGCGCTGGGCTGGATGGGCCGCGACGAGGCGATCGCCCGACTGCCGCTGTCGGTGGAAGGACTGGAGCATCTCGAACGTGCGCGCGCCGCCGGCAAGGGCGTGCTGCTGGTCGGCGGCCACTTCTCGCATCTGGAGCTGTGCGCGCGGCTGGTGTCGCAGCGCATCCGCATCGCCGGCATGTACCGGCGCATGGACTCGGCGGTGTTCGAATGGGCGGTGCTGCGTGCGCGCCTGCGGTATGCCGACGCCATGTTCGACAAGGACGACATCCGCGGCACGGTGAAATACCTGCGCGCTGGCGGCACCCTCTGGTACGCACCCGATCAGGACATGCGCAGCAAGGACAGCGTGTTCGTGCCGTTCTTCGGCGTGCCGGCCGCCACCATCACCGCCACCCACCACCTGGCGCGGATGGGTAACGCGGTGGTCATCCCGTTCTTCCACCGCCGCCTGCCCGACAACGGCGGCTACGCGCTGCGCCTCGGCGCGCCGCTGGAACAGGTGCCCAGCGACGACGTGCTGCAGGACACCGCCCGCGTGAACGCGTGCATCGAGCAGATGGTGCGCGAGGCGCCCGAGCAGTATCTGTGGGTACACAAGCGCTTCAAGACGCGACCGGACGGCCTGCCGCCGGTGTATCGGCGCTAGCGCGGGCGGCGGCGGCGTTCGCTTTCGCGCGCCTCGTGCAGCTTGGCGTACTTGAGGAAGGCGTAGAACGCACCGGTGACGCTGGCGATGAAGCCCGCCCAGCCGTTGAGGAAGTAGCGCTTGCCGATGTACTGGCGCAGGAAGAACACCGGCGGGTAGAACACCATGCGCAGGCCGGTGAAACGCTGCCGCTTGCGCAGCTTGTAGGCCACCATGCCCGTCGTGTAGCGGTTGATCTTCTCCACCCGGGTGGCGATGTCGCTGTCGCCGTCGTTGACAAAGTCCGCCGCGTGCAGGGTCTTTACCGGGCCGTCCACGTCCACCGCGGCGTGCACGTCGACGTCGTTCATCCGACCGCGGCGGCGATCGAACAGGCGCAGGTGGCCGTTGCGCCAGCTGCGCCGGTGCTGCACGGTCCAGAACATCCGCTCGCGCCGCGGCAGCCGGAAGCCGGCATGGCGCGGATGCTCCAGCGCCGCCTCGATCACCGCGCGCGTGCCGGGCGAGAGGATCTCGTCGGCGTCCAGGTTGAGTATCCAGTCATGGCGCGCCATGTCGATCGCGCGCTGCTTCTGCGGACCGTAGTCGTCGAACGGATGCACCGCCACGCGCGCGCCGTGGCGCTCGGCGATGGCAACAGTGTCGTCGGTGGAACCCGAGTCCAGCACCACGATCTCCTCGGCCCAGTCGACCTCGCGCAGGCAGGCGTCCAGCGTGTCGGCGTTGTTGAAGGTGATCACCACCACCGACAGCGGCTCACGCGTCACGCGTTGACCTCCTCGTCGGGCAGCGCACCGAGCGCAGCGCACCACAGGCCGAGCAGCCAGGCGAACAGCAGCCCCCACCACGCCGAATAAAACGCCAGGTGGGTGTTGAGCGGAAACAGCATCACCCCGAGCGCCACCGTCACCGGGAAGGCCTGCGCCCGCGCGACCGCGCCCACGCGACGCCAGTAGCGCCATGCCACCCCCAGTGCAGCCAGCCACAGCGCCAGCCCGATCGCACCGGTCTCGGTCAGCACTTCCAGCACGATCTGGTGCGCGTGGCAGGCACCCTCGCCCTCGCCGCAGGATTCAGCCACCACGAAGTGATCGTTGGCCGGCGCGTACTGCGGGTACGCATAGCGGAAGCCGCGCACGCCCACGCCGTTGACCGGATGCGCCGCGGCCATGCGCAGGCTGGTGCGCCAGATGTCGAGCCGGCCGCTGAGCGCCACGTCCACGCCCCGCTCGCTGCCGCTGAAGGCGGCCACGGTGCGCTCCATGCGCGCATGGAAGCGCGGCGAGGCCTGCCACGCGATCGCGCCGGCCAGTGCCACCACGGCTGCGGCGCCCACGCCGAACAGCGCGAAGCGCCGGAACGAACCCGCCTCGCGCCAGGCGAACGCCAGCACCACCAGGCCGTAGCAAAGCCACGCCGCGCGCGCCCCGGCGAGCAACACGGGGCCAAGCAGCAGCACCGCGGCCAGCCACATCACCCGTGCGCCCCAGCGCTCGCGCGCGGCCCACAGCGCGAACGGCGACAGCACCGCCAGGGTCGGCCCGAGCTTGAGGTTGTCGGCGCCGAAGATGCCGGAGATGCGCTCGGCCTCGGCGCGCCCGCCCAGGCTCCAGCCGGTCAGCGTCTGCACCCAGGCGTCCAGGGCCCAGAGGGCGATCACCACCGCCACGGCGACATACATCGCCCGCACGCGCGGTGCCCGCCGCATCGCAAAGCAGGCATACAGCCCCAGCGGGACGAAGCGCAGCAGCCCGGCCACGGTCGTCCAGCTCTTGCCGGGCGCCACCGCATCGAACGAGGAGATCAGCGCCGCGCCGATATAGCCGGCCAGGATCAGCAGCAGGCAGCGCGCGCCCTCGTGCTGGGAAAGCGCGTGCGGAAAGCGCAGGAACAGCATGACGCTGCCGAACAGGCACAGCGCCGTGCCCAGTTCCGAGCTGCGGCCGAACGGAAGCAGTGCCACCACCAGCCAGAAGGGGAGCAGCGGCGAGCGCAGGGCGGCGCGAAGGGAAGTGGAGAACGGAGACATGCACAGGCCAGCGCGAGGGTGACCGGCATTGTAGGCGAGCCGGTGGTCCGCGGCGGGACCCCACGGCGGCAGCCAGCCGGTCAATCCGCCGGCTGCGCCACCAGCTCGTCGTACAGCGCCAGCGTGGCCTGCTGCATGTCGGCCAGGCGATAGCTCTGCAGCATCGGGATCGGCGGCGCCACGCGCAGCAACTCGGCAGCGCGCTCCACCAGCTTTTCGCGATCGCCCAGCGGCACGCGGCCGGCCGGGTACAGCTCGGCCAGCAGCTCGCCCACGCCGCCGTGGGCGTAGCCCAGCACCGGCCGGCACAGCGACAGCGCCTCCACCACCGTGCGACCGAACGCCTCCGGCTTGTTGGACAGCTGCAGGATCAGCGCGGACACGGCAAAGATGTCGCGCACGTCGTCGCGCGGCGGCGACAGCACCACCTGTGACTGCAGCCCGCGCTGGCGGATCAGCTCACGCAGCTCCTGGGCGTACTTCTCGCGGCCCGGCTCCAGCACGCCCAGCAGCAGCAGCCGCGCGCCAACGCCGCGATCGCGCAGGTCGGCGACCAGCTCGATGGCGTCGTGATGCCCTTTCAGCCGCGTGCCGCGCGCGGGCAGGGTGAGCAGCGGCGCGCCGGCCAGCTGCGGAAACTCAGCGAAGAAGGCTGTCTGCCACGCGTCATCGGGACGGTGGCCGTAGGGAAACGCCTCCGGATCGATGCCGCGCGGAATCACCCGCACGCGCGAGGGCTCCAGCCAGCGGTAATGCCCGAGCACATAGGCGCGCACCGTCTGCGACACCGCG
>DASUJJ010000015.1:0-10293 GCA_036279335.1 Dyella sp. | reverse complement strand
GAAGGAGCAGCTGAAGAAGCTGCGCGCCGAGGTCGACCTGCTCACCATGACCGCCACGCCGATCCCGCGCACGCTCAACATGGCGATGGCCGGCCTGCGCGATCTCTCGCTGATCACCACGCCGCCGGCGCACCGCATGGCCGTGCGCACCTTCGTGGCGGCGTGGGATCCGGCGACGATCCGCGAGGCGTTCCAGCGCGAGCTGTCGCGCGGCGGCCAGGTGTATTTCCTGCACAACGAGGTGGACTCGATCGAGCGCACCCGGCGCGAGCTGGAAGAACTGATTCCCGAGGCGCGCATCGGCATCGCCCATGGCCAGATGCCGGAGCGCGAGCTGGAAAGCGTGATGGCCGATTTCCATCGCCAGCGCTTCAACGTGCTGGTGTGCACCACCATCATCGAAACCGGCATCGACATTCCTACCGCCAACACCATCATCATCAACCGCGCCGACCGCTTCGGCCTGGCGCAGCTGCACCAGCTGCGTGGCCGCGTGGGCCGTTCGCACCACCGCGCCTATGCCTACCTGGTGGTGCCGGACCGCAAGTCGATGACCGCCGATGCGGAGAAGCGCCTCGAAGCGCTGGCCTCGCTGGAAGAGCTGGGCGCCGGCTTCACCCTGGCCACGCACGATCTGGAGATCCGCGGCGCCGGCGAGCTGCTGGGCGACGAGCAGTCCGGCCAGATCCAGGAGATCGGCTTTGGCCTGTACACCGAGCTGCTCGACCGCGCCGTGCGCGCGCTGAAGAGCGGCAAGGTGCCCGACTTCGATTTGAGCTCCGAGCACGAGACTGAGGTGGAGTTGCACCTGCCGGCATTGATCCCGGACGACTACCTGCCCGACGTGCACGCGCGCCTGACCCTGTACAAGCGCATCGCCAGCGCCAAGAGCGACAACCATCTGCGCGACCTGCAGGTGGAGATGATCGACCGCTTCGGCCTGCTGCCCGAGCCCACGAAGACGCTGTTCGCGGTGGCCACGCTCAAGCTGATGGCCACGCCGCTGGGCATCCGCAAGCTGGACTTCGGCCCCAACGGCGGACGCATCCTGTTCCGCGAAAAGCCCGAGGTCGACCCGCTGTTGATCATCAAGCTGATCCAGAGCCTGCCGCGTGTGTACAAGCTGGAGGGCCAGGACAAGCTCAAGGTCACGCTGGATCTGCCCGGCGCCACCGAGCGCATCCGCAGCGCGCAGGAAGTGCTGATCATGCTCGGCGCGCGCCGCCCGTCCTGAGGCGGGCCGGCGCGGAGTTGCGGCGGTCAGACGACCCGCTGGCGCTGGCTACAGGCTGGCGCTGACCGCCTGCGCCATCGCCGCCCCGCTGAGGTACGCGCTTTCCACGCGCGCACCGAGACACCAGTCACCGCCGACCCACAGCCACTGCGCGGCATCGGCGAGAAACGGCTGGCCGAGTGGCCGGGTGGTCATCGCGTAACGCCAGCGATGCGCCTGGGCGAAGGCGATCGGCGGCAGCGCCACGCCACCCGCCTGTTCGGCCAGGGCCGCCTGCATGAGCGGCAGGATATCTTCCGGCGCATGCTCCAGATGCGCGTCGCTCCAGTCCGGCGCGGCGTGGACGAGCCAGCGGTCGCTGCGGCCGGCGAGTCCGGGGCGGCTGGATTCACGGGTGATCCAGGCGATGGGTCCCGTATCGAAGCGAGCCGCCTCGAAAGGCACGTCCCACGGTGCCTCGAAGGCAAACATCGCCGCCCAGCACGGTGCGATGGCGACATTTTCCAGTGCCTCGGCGAGCGATGAAACGTCGGCCAGCAGCGCGCGGGCCTGCGGCGCGGGCGCGGTGACGACGACGGCATCGAAGAGCTCGACATGTTCGAGCTCGGCCAGCCGCAGCTCCCACTGACCGGCGTGCCGACGCAGCGAACTCACGGCGGCGCGCAGGCGAACATCCAGCGACGCGGCGAGCGGTTTGAGCAACGCACTCATGCCCGACGTACCGATCCACCACGTATGCGCAGGACGCGGAGCATTCGCAGGCAGGCGCGGCGACCACACGCCGGCGGCGCCGGCATGCTGCAGCATCCTGAGCAGATCGCTGAAAGCCGGATCGCGCGCTGTGACGAACTGCGCGCCGTGATCGTAGGTATCGCCGCTGTCAGTGCGGCGCGTGGCCAGACGCCCGCCGATGCCGCGGCTCTTCTCGAAGATCACCGGCGACCAGCCCTGCTGGCGCAGCTGGTGCGCGCAGGTGAGGCCGGCCATGCCGGCGCCGATGATGGCGATGCGAGGGGATGCGTGGTCGGACATGCGGCTGGCCTGGAGATGGCCGGCGAGTGTGGCATCGCCATGCCGGAAGCGGGAATGCGGCGTGAGGTTGCAGGCACCGGGGCGAGCCGGTTGATCGCTGCGCGGACTCTCTCACCGGCCCCGTTGGCGGCGGCAAGCCCGCGGCGCGTCCCTATCGATAACGGCCACGGGCGCGTGCTGGAATTTCCGTGTACGGGATGGTTCGGTGCTTACGCGCTGTACCGCACCTGCCCTGCCCTACCCTGGATCATGACCGGGAGCAGTCGCTTTCCCCGGCAAGCAGCAGATCCGCTCTCGATCGACTCAGCCGGCCGCGCCCGCGCGCACCAGATACTGCACGCTGAACATTCCTTCGGGATCGAGCCACACGTTGCGCACCTCCAGACCCGCACGATGGGCCAGCGCGGCGAAGTCCTCGATCGAGTACTTGCAGCTGTATTCCACCTGCATCGCCTCGCTGTCGCGAAAGCGCACCAGCTGCCGGCCCACGCTCACGTTCTGCTCGGCGGTGCTGACGATGTGCGTCTCGATGCGCCCGGCCATCGGGTTGTAGCGCGCGCGGTGGCGGAAGCGTTCCAGGTTGAAATCGCTGCCGGTGGCGCGGTTCACGTGGGCCAGCATGTTGAGGGTGAACTCAGCGGTGATGCCGGCGGCGTCGTTGTAGGCCGCTTCCAGCACGTCCACGTCTTTCTTGAGATCCACCCCGATCAGGATGCCGCCGTTCTCGCCCATCTCGCTGCGCATCTTGCGCAGCAGCGTGGCCGCCTCGGCCGCATCGAAGTTGCCGATGGTGGAGCCGGGAAAATAGATCACGGTACGGCGCGCGGCGCGCGGCGCGATCGGCAGGCGCAGCGCCTTGGTGAAGTCGGCGCACAGTGGCTGCATGGGCACGTGCGCAAAGCGCGCGGCCAGGCGCTGCACGCTCAGGCGCAGCGGCTCGGGCGAGATTTCCACCGGCACGTAAGACACCGGCGCGACGAGATGCTGCAAGAGGATGTCGGTCTTGATGGCGTGGCCGCTGCCGTATTCCACCAGTCGCACGTCCGGGCCCAGTGATTGAGCGATCTGCGCACCGTGCGACTGCATCAGCGCGATCTCGCAGCGGGTCAGGTAGTACTCCGGCTGCTGGCAGATCTGCTCGAACAGCTGCGAGCCGCGTTCGTCGTAGAACAGCCACGAGGGCAGCCGCTTGGGGCTGGCACGCAGGCCGCGCTGGACGATTTCCAGCACCAGGTTGTCGGGCGGGCGACGGTCATCGTCGCGAAAATCCGCTACTTGTGAATTCATCGATCGTGTCCCAGTCGAATCCCTGCGAACTGCCAGCGGGCATGAGGTGGAAAGAAGTTGCGGTAGCTTGCGCGCACGTGGTCGCACGGCGTGACACACGAGCCGCCGCGCAGCACCCACTGGCCGTTCATGAATTTGCCGTTGTACTCGCCCAGCGAGCCTGGCAGCGGTTGGAAGCGGGGGTAGCTGACGTAGGGCGAGGCGGTCCACTCCCACGCGTCGCCGAACATCTGCAGCAACCCGTCGCCGCTCGGCGCCGGCTGCGGATGAAAGTGGCCGGCGTCCTGCAGGTTGCCCTGCACGGGCAGCGCGGCGGCGGCCGTTTCCCACTCGGCCTCGGTCGGCAATCTCGCGCCGGCCCAGCGGGCGAACGCGTCGGCCTCGAAGTAGCTCAGGTGGCAGACCGGCGTCTCCGGATCGAGCGGCGCCACGCCATGCAGGGTGAACTCACAGGCCAGGTCCTCCTGCCAGTACAGCGGCCGCTGCCAGCCTTCGGCCTGCACCGTGGCCCAGCCGTCGGACAGCCACAGCGAAGGTTCGCGGTAGCCGCCGTCGTGGACGAAGGCGAGGTATTCGGCGTTGGTCACCAGCCGGTTGGCCAGCGCATGCGGCTGCAGCAGGGTGCGGTGGCGCGGTGTTTCGTTGTCGAACGCGAAGCCGTGGCCGACGTGGCCGATCTCGACGATGCCCTCGCTTCCCGCGACAAAGCGCATCGCCACGCTGGTCGAAGTCGAGGTGGCCCGAATCCGCTCCTGATACGCCGGCCGCAGCGGGTTGCACCACAGCGCGTGCTTGATGTCGGTGAGCAGCAGCTCCTGGTGCTGCTGCTCGTGGTTCAAGCCCAGCTCCACCAGCGTCACCAGTGCGGGATCGTCGCCGGCCGCGAGCTGCTCGCTGACCGCCTCGTCGACGTAGCGCCGGTAGTCCAGCACCTCGGCCAGCAACGGGCGCGACAGCAGGCCACGCTGCGGCCGCGCATGCATCGGCCCCACCGACTGGTAGTACGAATTGAAAAGCTCCATCCACTGCGGCCGCCGCGGCGTATAGCCGGCCCGGCGCGACAGCACGAACTGCTCGAAAAACCAGCTGGTGTGCGCCAGGTGCCATTTGCCCGGACTGGCATCGGGCATCGATTGCACCATCAGGTCTTCCGCGCTCAGCGGCGCTGCCAGCGCTGCCGTGCGCTGCCGTACGCGGTGGAAGCGCTGCCGAAGAGCCGTATCGACGCCTGCGGAGGCCGGCATCACAGGGAGCCCCCGTGGGAGGGCGAAGGAGCGCGCGTGGGGCGGCGGAGGCGCATGGTCATGCGGGGTGCCGGGCAGCGAATATCAGTAGGCCATTTTGCCGCCGCACGCGTTCAGATCCTGTGATACGTCTCAGGCTGATAGTGCGCAAACGCCGCACCCCGGTGCGCGAACGACCCTGGCAAGCTCAATCCACTCGATGACGAGGTGACCGATGAAACTGCCCGTTTCCACCATCATGATGGCCTTGGTCCTGACCCTCGCCGGCGGCGCGACCCTGGCCGCCGAGGCTCCGCAGGCGCGGACACCGATCAAGCCGATCGGCGACTGCATGCGCATCGACCAGATCAACGAATGGCACATCGTCGACAATCGCACCGCCATCGTGCGCACCGGACCGAAGCGCTATCGCGTCGATCTGCAGAGTGACTGCCCGCGCCTGGGAATAGGGCCGGCCGGGCTGACCTTCCGCCCCAACCAGTCCAATGCCGCCATCGACGCCACGCGGATCTGTGGCGAGGTGGGTGAGACCGTGCATTCGCGCAACCAGCCGCCGTGCGCGATCCAGGCGGTGCGGATCATCGACAAGGCAGAATTCGATCGGCTGTCGGCACAATCCCGCCGCAGCGGGAGCGGCGCCGACCAGCCCACGGGACGACCCTGAGCAGCCCGCCACGTTTTCGCACCGCGTCCATCAACGAAAAAGCCCGGCAGAAGCCGGGCTTTTTCTTGCCTCAAGTGGCGCGGGATCAGTTGCCGTAGTAGCCGTCGTCGCGCACGTAGCGGGTCGGGTAGCCGTTGTCATAGACCACGGTGCGGGTCTCCACCACGCGACGCTCCACCACCGGACGATCCTCGTAGTAGATCACCGTACGCGGACGGGCATAGACCACCGGACGCTCGTAGTAGTCCGGTCGCGGATTCACCGCCGCATCGACCAGACCGATCACTGCACCGGCGACGATTGCGCCGGCGATCCAGCGGCCGCCGCTCCAGTGACCGCCGTGGTGGTAGCCGCCATGACCTCGGCCGTAACCGCCGCCATAGCCACCGTGATATCCGCCGCCATATCCGCCACCGTAACCACCGTGGTATCCGCCGTGATGGCCGCCGCCATGGTAACCGCCGTGACGACCCCAGCCATCGGCGCTGGCGCTGAGCGGAAGCGACAGTGCCGACGCCATCATCAAGCCGAGTGCTGCGATCTTGCCCTTGCCGTTCATGCCGATCACCTGTGGGTCTGTGAGCGCAAGATGCTCGGCCTCACCGACTTAATGCCCACTGAAACCTCAGCGTCGCTTGATCCGTGCGGTATCCCACGGGTTCACGTCGCCCTCCACCGCATGCGGGCGCAGCAGCCAGCAGCCGTGGATGTCGGCGCGGCGGGCGAAATCGAACGGGATGCTGGGGGCGGTCCAGTCCTCGATGCTGAAGCGTTCCTCCAGCGCTGCGCGATCCAGCGTGAAGCGGCGGAAGTTATTGGAGAACACGATCACGCCATCGTTCGCCAGCCGGTCGCCGCAGGCGTTGAGCAACGCGACGTGGTCGCGCTGCACGTCGAAATCCTCGGCGCGCTTGGAGTTGGAGAAAGTCGGCGGATCGACGTAGATCACCCCGTAGCGATCGCGCTCGCCGCGCAGGAACTCCAGCGCATCGGCCTGGATCAGCTTGTGCGTGCTGCCGGTGAAGCCGTTCAGCGCCAGGTTGCGCGAAGCCCATTCAAGGTAGGTCGCCGACAGATCGACGCTGGTGGTGTCGCGCGCGCCGCCGGCCGCCGCATAGACGCTGGCCGTGGCGGTATAGGCGAACAGGTTGAGGAAACGCCGGCCCTTGGCCAGCTCGCGCAGCCGCGCGCGCACCAGCCGGTGGTCGATAAACAGGCCGGTGTCGAGGTAGTCGGTGAGGTTGACCAGGAACTTCAGGCCGCCCTCTTCCACCTCGACGAATTCGCCGCGTTGGTCGAACTGGCCGTACTTGGAACCGCCCTTGCCGCGCTCGCGGGTCTTCAGCGCGATGCGCTCGCGCGGCAGGCCGAACACCTCGCCCGCCACGCGGGTGATCTCGCGCATGCGCGTGCGCGCCGTTTCCACCGGAATCTCCACCGGCGCGCGGTATTCCTGGATGTGCAGCCAGGTGTCGCCCGCCGCGTTGGCGTAGACGTCGATGGCGGCGGCGTACTCGGGCAGGTCCTGGTCGTAGGCGCGCCAGCAGTGGATGCCCTCGCGCTGCAGCCGCTTGCGCAGGTGCTTGAGGTTCTTCTCCAGCCGGTTCTTCAGCATCTGCGCGCCGGGCGACAGCGGCTTGGACTCGTGCGGCATCGCCTCGCGCGCGTGCAGCTCGAAGATCAGCAGCACGGTTTCCAGTGCGCCGTTGTAGAGCGTGTATTTCTTCTCCGCGCGCAGCGGCATGGCGCGGCCCAGCTCCACGTCGCCGGCCAGCACGGCGGCGCGCCAGCCGGTGAAGCGGGCGCGCAGCATTTCGCCCAGCGCGCGGTACAGCGGCGGCATCTGCTCGCGCTCGCCCAGGCGCTCGCCGTAGGGAGGGTTGGTGATCACCAGGCCGCGCGACATGCCGGGCGGCGGCGCCACGTGCAGCGCGTCTTGGCGATCGAGCGTGAAGAAACCGGCGACGCCCGCCTCCTGCGCGTTGCGCTTGGCGGTCTGCACCATGCGCGGGTCGGACTCGGAGCCGAAGAAGCACGAGCGCAACGCGCGCAAGCCGGCCTCGGCGCGCTGCGTAGCCTCCTCGTGCAGGCGCTTCCACAGCGCGATGTCGTGCTGCGCCCAACCGAGAAAACCGAAGTACTCGCGGTGCAGGCCCGGCGCCACGTCGGCGGCCATCCACGCCCCTTCCACCAGCAGCGTGCCGGAGCCGCACATCGGGTCGAGCAGCGCGCCGCCCTCGGCGTAGATCTGCGGCCAGCCGGCGCGCAGCAGCATCGCGGCGGCGAGGTTTTCCTTCAGCGGTGCCTCGCCCTGCAATTCGCGCCAGCCGCGGCGGTGCAGCGGGCTGCCGGAGAGATCCAGCGACAGCGTGGCGCGATCGCGGCGCAGGCGCACGTTGATGCGCACGTCCGGCTCGTCGGTATCCACGCTGGGACGCTCGCCGTCGCGCTGACGGAACTGGTCGACCACTGCATCCTTCACCCGCTGCGCCAGGTACTGGCTGTGGGCGAGCTTGCTCAGCGTGGTGTGCGCGTCGACCGCCAGCGTGGCGTGACTGGCGAGATGGGTCGACCAGTCGATCGACTGCACGCCGGCATACAGCGCCTCGTCGGTCGCCGCGTCGAACTCACCCAGCGGCAGCAGCACGCGGCTGGCCAGGCGCGACCACAGGCAGGCGCGGTAGGCGGTTTCCAGCGTGCCGGAAAAATGCACGCCGGCGACGGTTTCACGCGTGTCCTGCGCACCGAGCGCGGCCAGTTCGTCCTTGAGCAGGTATTCCAGGCCTTTCGGGCAGCTGGCAAAGAACGCCGTCATGCGCGCGCCGCCAGCTGGTCGAGGAACAGCCGGAACTGGCCGGTGATGGCATCCAGGCTGTCGCCGAGACGGTGGTCGTCATCGAGGATCAGCAGGGGCAATTGGCGTCGGGCGGCGAAGGTGTACATATCGTCCAGCGGGCACAGCTCGTCGCGCCAGCCGTGGATCAGCACGGTGGGCACGTCGGGCGTCACGTCGAAATCCACCTCGCAGCCGGGGATGCGCTCCGGCGTGGCCAGCAGGAACAGGCCGGCGACCGGATGCTCGAGCGAGGCCAGCCCGGAAACGAAGGCACCCATGCTGGAGCCGACCAGCACCGGCGGCGCCGGCTGCGTTTCGATCGCGGCGCGCAGGCGGGCCAGTCGCTTGGGCACGGAGCCGGCGTAGCCGAGCGCGTCGTCCTCGCGGTAGTCAGGGCGCAGCGTGCTCCAGCCCAGCGATTCGGCCAGCGCGGCCAGCGCGCTGACCTTGGTGGCATCGGGGCCGGAGTCGGAGCCGTGCGAGAGGATGATCGGGCTGCGCATGGCGGCTCCAGGGCGGGGCGGGCCGTCCATGATACCCGGCGCCGTGCGAGACTTTCGCCCATGCCACCGATCATCCGCGACCAGCCCCTGCCCTACGTCGACCGTCTCGCCGAGCGCCCGGCCGACGCGGTGAGCCTGGTGGTGATCCACTGCACCGAGCTGCCGGATCTGGCCACCGCACGCGAGTACGGCGAACGGGTGCAGCACGAGAGCGGCACCGGCAACAGCGGGCATTACTACATCGACCGCGACGGCAGCATCTGCCGCTACGTGCCCGGCACCCGCGTGGCGCACCACGTGCGCGGCTGCAACGAGCGCTCCATCGGCATCGAGCTGGTGAACCTGGGCCGCTACCCGCACTGGTGGGACTCGCGCCAGCAGACGATGACCGAGCCCTATCCGGACGTGCAGATCGCCGCGCTGGTGGATCTGCTGGCCCAGCTGCGGCGCGAGTTTCCGGCCCTGCGGGAGATCGCCGGCCACGAGGATCTGGATACGGCGCGGATGCCGGCCAGCGACGATCCGGCGCTGGAAGTGCCGCGCAAGCTCGATCCGGGGCCGCTGTTTCCGTGGGAGCCGGTGCTGGCGGGGTGCGGGTTGCGGCGGATTCGGGGCTGACAGCCGGCGATCTCCATACATCGGCGCCAGCCCGGCCCCGCACCCCGGCCCCCTCCCCGAAGGGGCGAGGAAGGCAAGCTCGGCCTCGTTGTTGCTCGCTCGCCTAGCCGGGTAGAGCGCCTGCCCTCGACTCAATCGGGGGGCGGGTCAGGGGCCCGGGGCTCGCCGCAGACCCCAATGAATCCGCCCGGCGCTCGCCAGGAACCCGGCATCCCCCACCCCGCTATAATCGCCGGCTCACATCCCCACATCGAGCGGCACATGCGCGAGGAACACGTCCGGGAGCTGGTCGACCTGCTCGACCTGGAACGGCTGGAAGACAACCTGTTCCGCGGCCAGAGCCGCGACATCGGCACGCGCTTCGTGTTTGGCGGGCAGGTGCTGGGGCAGGCGCTGTCGGCCGCCCAACGCACGGTCGACCCGCGCCGCGAGGCGCACTCGCTGCACGCATATTTCCTGCGCGCCGGCGACATCGAAGCGCCCATCGTCTACAGCGTGGAGCGCACCCGCGATGGCGGCACGTTCTCCTCGCGCCGGGTGGTGGCGATCCAGCACGGCCAGCCGATCCTCAACGGCTCGATCTCGTTCCAGGAGCCGGAAAAGGGCTTCGAGCACCAGACCTCGATGCCCGAGGTACCGGCGCCGGACGATGTGGAACCGATGCGCCATCTGCCGCCGGAAGAACTCGCCCGCCTGCCGGTGAAACTGCAGCGCTGGCTGGGCATCGACGGCCCGTTCGAGTTCCGCCAGGTATGGCCGCGCGACGACCTGCATCCGGTCAAGCGCCCGCCGATCCAGCACATCTGGTTCCGCCTCACCGCGCCGATCGACGACTCGGCGATCCTGCATCGTGCGCTGCTGGCCTACGCCTCGGA
>DASUJJ010000014.1:0-13665 GCA_036279335.1 Dyella sp. | reverse complement strand
GGCGTCGCAGGGCATCGCGTTCCGCGAGCAGCTGATCGACCGCAGCTTTCCGCACGAAGGGTTGGACACGCGCAAGCCGGGCATCGGCATGCTGCGCCACTACCTCGCCGACGACAGCTGGAGTCGCGCCGCCTCGGCCGTCATCGGCGACCGCGAGACAGACCTGCAGCTCGCCGCCAACCTGGGCGTGCGTGGTTTGCGCGTGGGGCCGCAGGGCGAGTCGTGGGACGAGATCGCGCACCGCCTGCTCGACGCTCCACGCACCGCCACGGTTCAGCGCAACACCAAGGAAACCCGCATCACGGTAAACGTGGATCTGGATCGCGTGGCCGAGCCGAGGATCCATACCGGGCTGGGCTTTTTCGACCACATGCTCGAGCAGATCGGCAAGCACGGCGGCTTCGCGCTGGAGCTCACCTGCGAAGGCGATACCCACATCGACGAGCACCACACGATGGAAGACAGCGCGCTGGCGCTGGGCCAGGCGCTGAAGCAGGCGCTGGGTGACAAGCGTGGCATCGGCCGCTACGGCTTCACGCTGCCTATGGATGAATCCTTCGCCAGCGCTGCGCTGGATCTGTCGGGCCGGCCGTATTTCGTGTTCGAGGGAAGCTTCCCGCGCGAGCGGGTGGGCGACATCCCCACCGAGCTGGTGCCGCACGTGTTCCGCTCGCTGTGCGAAACGCTGGGCGCCAACCTGCACCTCACGGTGAAGGGCGACAACGCGCACCACATGGTCGAGGCCTGCTTCAAGGTGGTGGCGCGCACGCTGCGCCAAGCGATCCGCCGCGAGGGCAGCGAGTTGCCCAGCACCAAGGGAACGCTCTGATGTCCGTCGTCCTCGTCGACGCCGGCGGCACCAACATCGGCTCGGTGCGCTACGCGCTGCAGCGCCTGGGCGTGGAGGCCGCGCTCACTTCCGATCCCGACACCATCCGCGGCGCCGACAAGGTGATCCTCCCGGGCGTGGGCGCGGCCGGTCCGGGCATGGCGCGTCTGCGCGAGCTCGGCCTGGTCGAGTTGATGCGCTCGCTGACCCAGCCGGTGCTGGGCGTGTGTCTGGGCATGCAGCTGCTGTGCGCGCATTCGGAAGAGGGCGACTCCGAATGCCTGGGCGTGATCGCTGCGCCGGTGCGTCGCTTCCACGAGGCGCCGGGTCTGCGCGTGCCGCATATGGGCTGGAACGCGCTGGAGCCGGCGCGCCCGCATCCCCTGCTGGCCGGACTAACGGCCGGCGAACAAGCGTATTTCGTGCACAGCTATGCGGTGCCGGTGGGCGACTACACGCTGGCGACGACCGACTTCGGCGGCCCGTTCTCGGCCGTGATCGCGCGCGGCAATTTCCACGGCATGCAGTTCCATCCCGAGCGTTCGGCCGGGGTGGGCGCGCGCCTCCTGAAGAATTTTCTCTCCCTATGACGTTTACGGTGATTCCCGCGATCGACCTGCGCGGCGGCCAGGTGGTGCGGCTCAAGCAGGGCGACTACGCGCAGCAGACCGACTATCCGTTCGTCCCGGTCGAACTGGCCGGCCGCTATGCCGCCGCCGGCGCGAGCTGGCTGCATCTGGTGGATCTGGACGGCGCCCGCTCCGGCAGCCTGGACAACCTCAAGGTGATCGAGGCGATCGCCGCCAACGGCATGCAGGTACAGGCGGGCGGCGGCGTGCGCGGCGAAGACGACCTGTGCCGCCTGTTCGACGCCGGCGTGCGTCGGGTGGTGCTGGGAAGCGTGGCGATCCGCGATCCCGAGACGGTGGCCGCCTGGCTGGACAGCTATGGTCCCGAGCGAATCACGCTGGCGCTTGACACCCGCCGCATCGACGGCCGCTGGGCGTTGCCCAGCGCCGGCTGGACCGAGCTGGAAGCGCGTACGCTGGACGAGCTGGCACCGTGGTATGCCGAACGCGGCGCACGCCACCTGCTGTGTACCGATATCGATCGCGACGGCATGCTGGCCGGCTTCAACCTGGATTTGTATCGCCACCTCGCCGACACCGTGCCCGCGCTGGCGGTGCAGGCCTCCGGCGGCGTGCGATCGCTGGACGACATCCGCGCGGCGCGCGAGGCCGGCGCGCAAGGGGTGATCCTCGGTCGTGCGCTGCTGGAAGGGCGCTTCACCGTCGAGGAGGCCATCGCATGCTGAGCCGCCGCATCATTCCCTGCCTCGACGTGCGCGATGGCCAGGTGGTCAAGGGCGTGCGCTTTCGCGATCACGTGGTGATGGGCGAAATCGTCGATCTCGCGCTGCGCTACCGCGACGAGGGCGCCGACGAGCTGGTGTTCTACGACATCACCGCCAGCCCGGAAGGGCGCAGCGTGGACCGCACCTGGGTTGAACGCGTGGCACGGGTGATCGACATTCCTTTCTGCGTCGCCGGCGGCATCCGTTCGGTGGACGAGGCGCGTGCGGTGCTGCACGCCGGCGCGGACAAGATCTCGGTGAACTCGCCCGCGCTGGAGCGGCCCCAACTGATCGACGAACTGGCGCAGGCGTTCGGCGTGCAGTGCGTGGTGGTGGGCATCGACTCGCTGCGCGACGCTGACGGCCAGTGGCGCGTGCGCCAGTACACCGGCGATCCCGGCAAGACCCAGGCGCTGGCACGCGGCACGCTGGACTGGATGGCCGAGGCGCAGCGCCGCGGCGCCGGCGAGATCGTGCTCAACTGCATGGGCAGCGACGGCGTGCGTCAGGGCTACGACCTCGAACAGCTGCGCGCGGCCCGCGCCATTTGCCAGGTGCCGCTGATCGCCTCCGGCGGTGCCGGTGCGCCGGAACATTTCCGCGATGCGTTCGTCGATGCCGACGTGGACGGCGCGCTGGCCGCCAGCGTGTTCCACTCCGGCGCAATCGCAATTCCGGAGCTGAAGCAATATCTGGCCGGGCAAGGCGTCGCGGTGCGCACTGCATGAGCGGAAATCCCCGTCCCTCCGCATCTTCCCGCCGTCATGCCAGCGAACGCTGGCATCCAGCGCCTTCGGTCTCTGCGGCAAGGACAAAAAAAGGCACTGGATACCGGCTTTCGCCGGCATGACGGTGAGGAGAGATGCTGTTTCCGTCTCAGCTGCATGAATCCAAAGGAACGTCTCGCGTGAATCCATCGATCCCCACGCTCAACCCCGACCAACTCGACTGGAGCAAGGGCGATGGCCTGCTGCCGGCCATCGTGCAGCACGCGCAGACCGGCGAGGTGCTGATGCTGGGCTACATGAACGCCGAGGCGCTCGCAGCCACGCAGCAGTCGGGCCACGTCACGTTCTTCAGCCGCTCCAAGCAGCGGCTGTGGACCAAGGGTGAGAGTTCGGGGCACGTGCTGGCCCTGCAATCGCTCCGGGTGGATTGCGATGCGGACACGCTGCTGGTCGGCGCGCTGCCGCACGGCCCGACCTGCCACACCGGCACATCCAGCTGCTTCGGCGACGACGTTCGCCCGCCGCTGGGCTTCCTGGCGGAACTCGATGCGCTGGTCGCGCAGCGCCACGCGGAGCGGCCCGAAGGCAGCTACACCACGCGCCTGTTCGAAGGCGACGTGCGGCGCATCGCCCAGAAGGTCGGCGAGGAGGGCGTGGAAACGGCGCTGGCCGGCGTGGTGCAGGGCGACGCGGAACTGCTGGGCGAAGCTGCCGACCTCGTGTTCCATCTCACCGTGCTGCTGCGTGCAAGGGGGCTGTCGCTGGCCGATGTGGCGGCCTTGCTGGCCGCGCGCCACGACGCGAAGTAGCCGAGGTCAGCGCGTGGCGGGCGCTTCGTCGCTCGCGCCCGGGCGGAACGGCACGGCCGGACCGATCACGTCGCCCTGACGCCAGCGTGCGAGCTGGTCGGCGATGCCGCTGCCGACGGAGATCTGCGGTTCGGACGGCGTAAGTTTGTCTTGCTCTTCCCAGCGCGCCACTTCCGCCCGGGCACGCTTGAAGGCGTCGATGGGATCGGCGGTCTGGTTGAGCGCGTCGACCAGCCAGGCGCGCCCGAAGTAGGTGGCATCCGAATCGTTGCCGCAACCGAACGAGCTACGGTCGGCACGCGCGGCGGTGATCACCAGCGTGCCGTTGCCTTTGAGAGGCGGCACGAAGCCACCCGAATAGCAGGCGTTGATCACCACCACCTTCCACTTGAAAGGATGCTCGGCGAGGATGCCGGCCAGATCCTGTGCGCCGATCTGATCGAGCGGCAGCGGGTCCATGTCCACCAGCAGGGTGTGCTGCGGATCGCCGTGGCTGGTGAGGTAGAGCATGAGGATGTCCTGGTTCGGATCCATCACTCGGGACAGCCCGGAGAGCATCGCTTCCAGGTTGCTCCAGCTCGCCAGCGGATAGGTGTCCAGCGTGCCGGGATTGTTGGCGAGCACCACGGTGTGGGCTCGTTGGCCGTAGCGCTGCCGGAACAGTTCGGCGGCGTATTCGGCTTCATAGCGGAACACATCCTCGCTGCCGTCGCCGGCGAAGCTCACCAGATAGAGGTTCGGCACGCCCGTGACGCGCGGCGCCAGGCTATCGAGCGCCTTCTCTAACAGGCGCGGCTGCGCATACATAACCTGCTCGGGAGACGGCGCATTCGTGGGCCATGCGTCATCTGGCGCAGCCTCGGTATCGCCGACTTCCGCCAAGCTAGTCGCTGCCGCCGGCGCCGCGACTGCCGCTGGCGCTGGATGACCGGGTGCGGAGAGTTGCAGCGTGGCGGTCACCGCCACGCCGGTGGCAAAAGCGAGCAGGGCGGTGAGCAGCAGGCGCATGGCGTTAGCTCGCCGGGTCAGAGCGTTATGGCGTCGAAATCGCGATAGACGGGATGCGCGCTCGTCGTCGGCGCGGACTGGGCCGGATCGCGAAGCAGCCATCCAGTCTGCAGGCCCGCTGCCTTGGCCGCGTCCAGCTCCTGCACGATATCGGACAGGAACAGGATGTGTGCCGGCTGCTCGTCGATGGCTTCGGCGATGGCGGCGTAGGAGGCGGCTTCGCGCTTGGGGCCGGTCTGTGTGTCGAAGTAGCCCGCGAACAGTGGGCCCAGGTCCCCTGCCTCGCTGAAGCGGAAAAACAGCTGCTGCGCCTGCATCGAGCCGGACGAGTACACGTAGAGCTTCAGCCCCTCGGCGCGCCAGGCACGCAGCCGCGCCGGCACCTCGGGGTAGACGTGCGCACGGTAGTCGCCCGTCTCGTAGCCATCCTTCCAGATCATGCCCTGCAGCGCCTTGAGCGCGGTCGACTTGCGATCCTCATCGATCCAGCGCAGCAGCATCTCGATGATCTCCTGCCGGCTGGCCTCGATGATGTCGGCTTCCTTCGCTGCCTCATGCAGCCAATGCTGCACTTCTGGCGTGTCGCCGTGGGTTTCGACGAAGGCGGGCAGGCGCTTGCGCGCGTAAGGGAAGAGCACGTCCCGGACGAAATCGATCGAGCTGGTGGTGCCCTCGATGTCGGTGACGATGGCGCGGATCTCGATCATCGCAGGGGTGTTCCTTTGTGAAGCGCGTGGCGCTCAGGCATCGGCGCGGGTTCGCGGTGCCATGCGGGGAAAGCGTCCGGCGATATCGGTGCCGGTGAAGTTGGCGACCCAACCCTCTTTGTTGGTGAACAGGCGGATCGCCACGAAGTAGGGCGACTCGCTCATGTCGAACCAGTGCGGGGTGCCGTCGGGCACGCCGATCAGATCACCCTGTTCGCACAGCACTTCGTAGACCTTGCCGTTGATGTGCAGGGTGAACTGCCCTGCGCCGGCGACGAAGAAGCGCACCTCGTCTTCGCTGTGGGTGTGTTCATCGAGGAACTTCTGGCGCAGGGCGGCGCGGTCGGGGTGGTCGGGGGTCAGGCTGATCACGTCCACCGCCTGGTAGCCCTCGCTGGCCATCAGCCGGTCGATGTCGCTGCGGTAGGCGGCGATCACTTCTTCCTGGCTGGCACCCGGAGCGATCGGCTCGCTGGCCTGCCACTGCTCGAAGCGGATGCCGACTGCTCGCAGCTCGCGGGCAATCGCCGGATGGTCGTGATGCTCGGTCAGGGCGGCGTCGGGGGTGGTGTCGTCGTAAATGCGCAGACGGCTCATGCGGACAACCTCCTCAGATCCAGTTCGCAGGCAAGCAGGAATTCGAGCGCTTCGAGATGGCGGCGCGTTTCGGCCATGGTGCGGCCCCAGGTGTAGATGCCGTGTCCGTCGATCAGATACGCATGCAGCGGCTTGCCTGCATCCAGCCAGGCGTCGATCTGCGCCACCAGCTCGGGCATGTGCTGCGTGTTCGGGAAAACCGGAATCTCCAGCACGCTTTCGTGGGTGTGGAAGCCGGTGATCGCCTTCTGCAGCTCCCATCCTTCCAGCTTGATCACACCCTTTGCGGCAAATAGACGCGAAGCCACGCTTTGCGTGCGCGAATGGGTGTGTAGTACCACCTGCATCTCAGGCCAGCGGCGGTAGACCTGCGTATGCAGGGACGTCTCGGCACTGGGGCGGGCGTCGGTACCCACGGCGTGCCCATCGAGATCGATGAGCATGATGTCGTCGCGAGTGAGGTTTCCCTTGTCCCGGCCGGAGACCGTGATGGCAGCATGCGCATCGTCCACCCGCATCGAGAAATTGCTGCTGGTGGCCGGCGTCCAGCCCAGTGCGGCGAGGTCCTTCGCTGCCGAGGCGACGGCGTCGGCGCAGGCGAAGAAGGCGCCGGCGGAAATACCCTCGGGGAGCAGTTGTGACATGAGTATTTGGACGTCCAAACGGTAAAGAAGAATAGCACGGCCCGTAGCGCCGCCACCGGATAATGCGAGCCATTCTCGCAAGTCAGGATTCATTGCGGCGAACGGGGTAGGATCGCGTAGTCAATCGCCGCACCAACGGCTGTTCATCCACGACGGAGGTTTGCCAATGTCCCACGAAGAAAACATCGAGTCGCGTCGCCGATTCCTCAAGATCGCCGCCGGCACAGCCGCCGCGGCGGTGGTGGTCGGTACGCTGCCGCGCATCGCGCGTGCGGCGGATTTGCCGCATGTGTCCGAATCGGATCCGACGGCCAAGGCGCTGGGTTACGTGGAAGACGCCAGCACCACCAAGGATCCGAAGCACAAGGCGGGTGACAATTGCGCCAACTGCCAGTTCTACTCCGGTGGCGCCACCGGCTACGGGCCGTGCCAATTGTTCCCGGGCAAGGCGGTCAGTGCCAAGGGCTGGTGCGTCTCGCACGCGCCGAAGGCTGCCTGATCCTGCACTCCCTTCGCCGGCAGAACATCGCTGGATGAAAAAAGAAAAGGCCGGCTGCGAAGCTGGCCTTTTCTTTTGTCTGCCTGGGGAGTCGAGGCTTGCGCGAAAGGCGGCCACCCGATCTCCGGAAGTGCTGCCCGGCGCGCCAGGATGAGGAGCTGAACCTGTCTGACGCGCCGAGCCGCGGTCCGGGGGCCCACTGCCAAGTGATCAACCCGCGGACCCCGGATCATACTCCGCTCCCCGGAGCTGCGCGACCGTTCCGCCTTCGCCATGCCTCCTTAACAAAACGGTTAAATTTCAAGGCATTGCGAAACATCGAGTTAACATGTTCAGACCATGTGCGACGTTTCAGCTCGGCTACTCATTTGCGCGGAATTCAGCGATAAAAGTGCCATTTGGCAACTTTTAGCTGTTATTCGGCGAATTTGACTCCCGCAGGCGGCTGTGACGCAGCCCGTAGCCGAAATAGATCAGCAGGCCAATCACGGTCCATACGCCCATCAGGGCCCAGTTGAACCAGTTCATGGTGGAGAGCAAGCCCAGGCAGCTGAGTACGCCCGCCACGCAGATCACCGGCGCCCACGGCACGCGGAATGTCCGCGGCAGGTCCGGTGCCGTATAGCGAAGGATCAACACCCCGGCACACACCGCGGTGAAGGCGATCAGGGTGCCCATCGAGGTGAGGTCGGCCAGCAGGTCGAGCGGGAAGATGGCTGCCAGTACTGCGATGCCGAAGCCGGTGATGAGGGTGTTGATGTGCGGCGTGCGGTAGCGCGGATGCACCTTGGCGAACACCTTCGGCAGCAGGCCGTCGCGCGCCATGATCATGAAGATGCGCGGCTGCGCGATGATCATCACCAGGATCACCGAAGACAGGCCGATAAGCGCGCCGACTTCCACCCAGGTACGCAGCCAGCCCAGCTCGGTATGGCCGCGCAAGGCGGTCACCACCGGGTCCACCGTGTCGAGGACGGTGTACGGAACCAGCCCCGTCATCACCGCGGCCATGCCCAGGTACAGCACGGTGCACAGCACCAGCGACAGGATGATGCCAAAGGGCAGGTCGCGCTGCGGGTTCTTGCATTCCTGTGCCGCGGTAGAAGTGGCTTCGAAGCCGATGTAGGCAAAGAACACCATCGCCGCACCGCGAAAGATGCCTGACCAGCCAAACTCGCCGTCGCCCGTCTGCTGGGGAATGAACGGATGCCAGTTATCCGGATTCACGTAGCGGGCGCCGGCGATGATGATCATCAGGATCAGGCCGACCTTGAGCAGCACCATCAGCGCATTGAGCCCTGAAGATTCCCGGATGCCCACGTAGCAAAGCCAGGTCAGCGCCAGCACGATGCCGACCGCAGGCAGGTTGAGCAGGTGGCCGGTGGTCACCAGATGCCCGTCGGTAAAGGCCAGCGGCGCGGCGGTGAGCGAAGCGGGCAGGTGGATGCCGACGTGGTCGAGCAGGCTGATGAAGTAGCCGGTCCAGCTCGCCGCGACCGCCGAAGCGGAGATGCCGTATTCCAGCACCATGTTCCAGCCAATGAACCACGCGACCAGCTCGCCCAGCGTGGCGTAGGCATACGAATACGAACTGCCCGAAACCGGAATCAGCGTGGCGAACTCGGCGTAGCACAGAGCGCTGAACGCGCTGCAGATCGCAGCCAGGATGAAGGAGATCAGCACCGCCGGTCCGGCATGCTCGGCGGCGGCGGTGCCGGTGACCACAAAGATGCCGGTGCCGATCACCGCGCCGATGCCCAGCGCCGTGATGCCCCACGGGCCGAGCGTGCGGCGCAGGCCCGGGCCGTGGCTGTCGTCGATGGTGTCGCTGAAATGGGTCTTGCGGGCGAGCAGTTGCTTGAGCATGGTCATTCCGGAAAAGACGACGGCACGGCTTTCACCGTGCCGTCATGGCTTCAATTGACTGTTTGCCAATGGCCGATCACGAGGCCTCGGTGCCGTTGGCCAGGTGGCTCTTGCGGTGGCCGTAGGCGTAATAGACGACCAGGCCCACGGCTGCCCATACGAAGAACACGGTGATCGCGGTCGCCGACAGGTTCACGAAGAGCAGCAGGCAGCCCAGCATGGCAAGCGGGCACACGATCCACATCAGCGGAGTGCGGAACGGGCGCGGACGTTCCGGCTGCTTGACGCGGAGAATCATCACGCCCACGGCCACCATGAGGAACGCGAACAGGGTCCCCGAGTTGGTGATGTCCGCCAGCAGGCCCACCGGGAACAGTGCACCGAAGAACGACACGAACAGGCCGGTGATGATGGTGAGCACGTGCGGCGTGTGGAAGCGCGGGTGCACGGTGGACAGGCGATTGGGCAGCAGGCCGTCGCGCGACATGGTGAAGAAGATGCGGGTCTGGCCGTAGATCATCATCAGGATTACCGACGGCAGGGCGAGGCTTGCGGCCATGCCCACCAGGTATCCGATCTTGTCCGATCCCATGGCGTGCAGCACATAGGCCAGCGGCTCCTTGCTGCATACCAGCGCCTGGATCCCGTTGCAGGCCGCAGCCATCTCCGGCGTGCCGGGCTGCAGCGCGGCGCCGTCGGCACCGATCATCGGCTGCGAGCCCACCGAGCCCACTGCGCCGTAGCCGACCAGCAGGTAGAAGATGGTGCAGACGGTCAGCGAGCCGATCAGGCCGATCGGGATGTTCCGGTTGGGATTCTTGGTTTCCTCGGCCGCCGTGGAGACGGCATCGAATCCCACGTAGGCAAAAAAGATCGAGGCGGCCGCACCCAGCACGCCGATGCCACCCATCGGGCTGCCCCAGCCGTTGGGCAGGAACGGATGGAAATTGACTTCGTGGGTGGCCGGGACCGTGATCACGATGAAGGCGACCAGCGCCGCGACCTTGATCGACACCAGCACTGCATTCACCTTGGCGGACTTGGAGGTGCCAAGCACCAGCAGCGCGGTGATGACCAGGGCAATCGAGAAGGCAAGGAGGTTGAAGCTGCCACCGTCGAACGGACCGGTGCGCAGGAACCGAGGCAGCCCGATGCCCGCACTGTTCAATAGTCCGTTGACGTATCCGGACCAGCCGACCGAGACGGTACTGGCGGCGATGGTGTATTCGAGAATCAGCGCCCAGCCCACGACCCAGGCCACGCCTTCGCCGAGTACGCCGTAGGTATAGGTATAGGCCGAGCCGGCGACCGGGATCATGCCGGCGAGTTCAGCGTAGGCCAGCGCCGCGAGTCCGCAGACCACGGCAGCGATGACGAACGAAACCATCATGCCCGGGCCGGCTTTCTGGCCCGCTTCGGCAGTCAGCACAAAGATGCCGGTGCCGATGATCGCACCCACACCCAGCAGGGTCAGCTGGATCGGGCCGAGTTGCCGTTTGAGGCTCTTCTTTTCGGCCGTGGCAAGAATCTGGTCGAGCGGTTTGACGCGCTGAAAAAGCATGTGGTGATTCCCCGTGGAAACAGACGCCATCCCTGGGCGAGTACGCGTGCGTGCGAGCGCGCGGCAGGCAAAGGTGACGGGCAACCATAGCCGACGGACATGGGAGCGACAAGCGCCGTGCGGCACATCCGCGACGCGTAGAATGTCGGCTTCTTCATCGCCCGCGGATGCACACTTCTGAACCACGAGGCCGATCCATTCCGCGCTGCACTGCAGCGATTTCCATGGGCCGGGGACGCTACGTGCGCACCGTCCGAATTCCTGGCTTTTCTGGATTCGTCGCCTGATGTGTTTCATCGCCATCACCCGCCGGGGCACTTCACGGGCTCGGCGTGGCTGGTCAGCGGCGATGGGCAGCGTGTGCTGCTGACCCATCACCGAAAGCTGCAGCGCTGGCTGCAGCTCGGCGGCCATGCGGACGGTGACCGTGACCTGGCGCGTGTTGCGCTGCGCGAAGCGCAGGAGGAGTCGGGCCTGGTCGATCTGCAGGTGGAGTCGGAGATCTTTGATCTGGACCGGCACTGGATACCTGCGCGAAGCAACGAGCCCGGACATTGGCATTACGACGTGCGCCATGTCGTGCGCGCCACCGGCAGCGAGTGCTATGCCGTAAGCGAGGAGTCCCTCGCGCTGGCATGGAAGCCCGTTCACATGCTGGCGTCTGATCCGGCCACGGATGTGTCGCTGCGGCGAATGGCCAGCCGATGGCTGGCGCGCTCGGGTTGAGCTGGCGGTCCGTGTCTCAGGGGGCGGGATGCACGGTCCCGCACTGCGGGCAGGTTCGTGCCGTCACCGACGCGTGGAATCGGTCAAATACGGGCGGAAAATCCTCTTCGATATTGCCGAGCTCGAAATATTCTTCATAGAGCTTGTGGTTGCAGCAGGCGCAGAACCACAGCAATCCATCGCGTTCGCCAGCGCGCCGCCGGCGCTCGATCACCAGTCCTACCGAGTGGGGCTGGCGCTGTGGCGAATGCGGTACGCGCGGAGGCAGGTAGAACAGCTCCCCGGCCCGAATGGGAATGTCCCGCGCCACGCCCTCGTCCTGCACTTTCAGCACCATCTCGCCTTCGAGCTGGTAGAAAAACTCCGGGCCCTCGTCGTAGTGGTAATCGCTGCGCGCATTGGGTCCGCCGACAATCATCACGATGAAATCGCCATCGACGATGCACTTGTTGCCGACCGGCGGCTTGAGCAGGTGGCGGTGCTGTTCGATCCAGCGCTGCAGATGGATGGGGGCAAGCAAGGACATGCGTGAACCTTACCGGTGCGGGTGAGCGACCATAGCGCTGGCGCCCACGCAAAGAAAATGCCCCGGCAGGGCCGGGGCACGTTCAGTGATGCTGGTGGATCAGTGGAACCCGATCGCTTACGGGAGCAGCACGGTGTCCACCACGTGGATCACACCGTTGGACTGGTTCACGTCGGCAATGGTGACGTGGCCGGTGTTGCCCTTGTCGTCGG
Source organism: Dyella sp. (assembly GCA_036279335.1). Lineage (GTDB taxonomy): Bacteria > Pseudomonadota > Gammaproteobacteria > Xanthomonadales > Rhodanobacteraceae > Dyella_A. The sequence continues at coordinate 1,599 of DASUJJ010000014.1, read as the reverse complement.
TGATCGCCACGCCCTTGGCATCCTTCGTGAAGGTGAGTGAATCACCCTCGACGGTCTTGACCACGGCCTTGCCGTCGCCCTTCTTGATCAGCGCAAGGACGTCGGCCGCAGTCACCTTGCCCGGAACCACGTGATAGGTGAGCACCTTGGTCAGCTCGGCCTTGTTCTCGGGCTTCAGCAGGGTGTCGACGGTGCCGGGAGGCAGCGCGGCGAACGCCTCGTTGGTCGGCGCGAACACCGTGAACGGACCCGGGCCAGACAGCGTGTCGACCAGGCCGGCGGCCTTCACGGCAGCGACCAGGGTGGTGTGGTCCTTCGAATTGACTGCGTTTTCGATGATGTTCTTCGAGGGGTACATCGCGGCGCCGCCAACCTCGACGGTCTTTTCCATGCTCATGCCGGCCATGTCGCCGGGAGCGGCCACGGCGGAGGTGGCATACAGGCCGGCGAAGGCGAGGGCGAATGCTGCGGAGAGAGCGCGGCTGCGGTGAACGAGCTTCATGAACGTATCTCCTGATGGGAAAACATGGGCTTCGACAGGGGAAGCCAGGAGAGATACGTCGGGCCTTGCGGCAGGGATGGGGGCGTGCGACATAACGCCCCGCTGCAACCGTCGTCCGCAGCGCGGACGACGGACACCTCAAGCGCCGCTGATGGCGCCCTTGGCGATGATCGGGCCCGTGGCCTGGCCGGTCGGCGAGCCGCCCAGGGGTTCGTTGGAAACCGCGAGCAGTGCCTTGGCGCTGAGCCGAGCGAGCAGTTCCGGGCGCAGATGCACGGTGGTCGGCTTGTCCGGCTCGATCACGCCGAGCGAAATGGGCTTCTCGCCCGGCGGCACCAGCCAGAGCTCGGCCGAACGATCGGCGGCAAGGGCTTCCGGCGTGGCGGGCACGATCACCATGCTGGACTGCTTGAGGTCCATGGTTGCCGTCCAGCCAGCCACACCGTTGTCCTGGGCGATGCTGGCGACCATGTAATCCGGGCCGGCAGGCGCTGGGGTGGGTGTCGGTGTCTGGGCTGTGGTGGTGACCGGAGCCACGACGTTGCGTGGCGCGGTGAACCACAAGGCAAAGCTGGCGGCGGCCGCCAGCGTGGCGCCGGCGCCGATCCAGCGCCAGAACTGCAGGCTGTTCCACCAGCCCGCCTCGCCACTGCGCGCGGAGCCAATGCTCGCGGCCGTGGGCCGCTGCAAGGCGGAAATTTCCAGCCCGACCGCCTCACGAATGCGAACCCATACGTACTCGGGCGGCTGCACCGGCGCGATGTCTTCGCTCAGCGGCATCAAGTGGCGCTGCCACACCGCCACGGCGGCGGCGGCTGCGCCGTCGGCACGTATTTCCTGTTCCACCGCCGCGCGAGCGTCGGCATCCAGCACGCCCAGCACGTACTCGGCGTAGCGAAGCTCTTCCTGGCTCGGTGGCATCGGGTTGTTCATTGCTCCAGACATATCCGCAGGCGTATCAGGCTGCGCCGGATCCAGCTTTTCATTGTTCCCAGCGGCACCCGGCAACGTGCTGCCAAATCGTTATACGTAGCCCCGGAGAAAAAGGCTTCACGGATGGCGGATTTCTGTTGCGGCTCCAGTCCATCGAGGCACCG
>DASUJJ010000013.1:0-17636 GCA_036279335.1 Dyella sp. | reverse complement strand
CAACCGCGAGGATCTGGCCGAGGCCGTGCTCGCCGCCGGCAAGCGCACCGCCGACCCGCTGTGGCAGCTGCCGCTGTGGCGGCCGTACCGCAAGATGCTCGACTCCTACCTCGCCGACATGGCCAACTCCGGCGCCTCGCGCCACGCCGGCGCGATCACCGCCGCGCTGTACCTGGAGCGCTTCGTGCCCGAGTCGCAGGCGTGGATGCATCTGGACACCTATGCCTGGAACGACGCCGACCGTCCCGGTCGCCCGCGCGGCGGCGAGGCGATGGGGCTGCGCGCGTTCTTCGCGTTTCTCTCGGCGCGCTACGGCAAATAGGCGAGGCGCACGCCCGTCGCGGCTGAAGCCGCTCCCACTGCTGGACTCGAAGCTTGCCGAGATGCTGTAGGAGGGGCTTCAACCCCGACCGCCGCCAGCTTCCGCGAGCCAGACTGCCGCGAACACCGCCGCATGACTTCTGGCGTTGTTGCCGGGGCCGCGCGCGCGGCATGCTCGGCGTTTCATCTGCTGGAGTCGCGCCCCATGTCCTTGCGTCCCACCCTGCTGCCGCTCGCCGTCGCGCTCGCGCTGGCGTCGACTTCTGCCGCAACCCGCGCCGCGGAGATCCAGCAGCCCGCGCTCACGGCGCAGACGCTGAGCTCGGGCGGCCCGATGCCGGTCGAGCAGACGCGCGTGCACTTCGATCACGCCGATCTGCACTTCACGCTCGACATCCCGCACCGGCGCCTCGACGCTACCGCCACGCTGCGCTTCACCGCAACGGCGCCGACCGACGTGCTGCTGCTGGACCTGGACCGCAATTTGCCCGTGGGCGCGATCTCGCTGAATGGCCAGCCGATGGCGCCGAGCAACTGGAGCAATCCCACCGGGCGCCTGCGCATCGCGCTGCCGCATGCGCTGGCGGTCGGCGAGGCGGTGACTGTGGGCATCCGCTACGGTGGCACGCCGCACGTGGCGAAGAACCCGCCGTGGGACGGCGGCTTCGTGTGGAGCACCACGCCCGGCGGCGAGCCGTGGGTCGCCACCGCGGTGGAGGGCGAAGGCTGTGACCTGTTCTGGCCGTGCATCGACCAGCCCACCGGCGAGCCGGACACGGTGGATACCTGGGTGACCGTGCCGAAGGCGCTGTCCGCGCCGGGCAACGGCGTGCTGGTGGGCATCGAGGACCACGGCGCCACGCGCACCTGGCACTGGCGCGCCAAGCATCCGGACACCTATGCGATCTCGATCAACGTGGGCCCGTTCAAGGAGCTCAAGGCCAACTACGCCAGCCGCTACGGCAACACGATCCCGCTGCAGTTCTGGTACCTGCCCGAGCACGAGGCACAGGCGAAGCAGCTGTTTGCCGGCTTCGCGCCGATGCTCGATTTCTTCGAGCAGCGCATCGGCCCATACCCGTTCGGCGACGAGAAAATGGGCGTGGTGGAAACCCCGCACATGGGTATGGAGCACCAGACCATCAACGCCTACGGCAACGGCTACGTGCTTGACGGCTACGGCTTTGACTGGCTGCTGCAGCACGAGTTTTCGCACGAATGGTTCGGCAACCAGATCACCAACGTGAACTGGGATGACATGTGGCTGCACGAAGGCTTCGGCACCTACATGCAGCCGCTGTTCGCACAGTACCTGCACGGCGACATGGACTACTTCGCCATGCTGCACAGCGATCGCCTGAAGGTGAAGAACGCCTTTCCCATCGTCTCCGGCCAGCCGCACGCCGAGCACGAGGTGTACGACGCCGACCGCGGCCCGGCCAACGACATCTACTACAAGGGCGCGCTGATGCTGCACACGCTGCGCGGGCTGATCGGGGACAGCGCGTTCTTCGAGAGCGTGCGCGACCTCGTATACGGCCGCCCCGACCCCCGACCCGGCAACTTCCAGCCGCGCTATGCCACGACGAAGGACTACATCAACATCGTCAACCGGATCACCGGCAAGGACTACGGCTGGTTTTTCAAGGTGTACCTGTACGACGCGAGGCTGCCGCAGCTGGTGCAGGAGCGTCACGACGACACGCTGGTGCTGCGTTGGCAGACCGGGCACGGCGAGGCGTTTCCGATGCCGCTGGAGGTGCAGGTGGGCAACCACGTGCAGACGCTGGCGATGACCGACGGCCACGGCGAGGTGCAGGCGGCACCGGGCGCATTGGTGATCGTCGATCCGCATTCGAAAGTGCTGCGCGACATGCCGCACGTGGAGGCATACGTCCACTGGATGGAAGAACAGCGAAAGGCGCGCCGGGCATCCCGGGGCAAGCAGTAGCGATTCCCCGCGCGCGACGCGCGCGGCGATGTCCAGACGCGTCGTGGTGATCGACGCGTCGGGCTTCAGCGACGCCGGGCAGGCGACGGGCTTTGCCTGCCAACACGGTGCAGCGAGCAGCCTCAGCTGCGTGGAACACGCAGAAAAAAGCCGGCGCATGCGCCGGCTTTTCCCGTTGCGGTGAACGCTCCCGTCAGGGCTGCGTCGGCGTCGGCTTGGCGGCCGGCGCCGGCGGCACCTGGGCAATCGTTGCCGCGGTCGAGAACTTGCCGCCGTACGGCAGCACCTCGGCAGCGAGCCTGGGGTCGGCCTTGATCAGGCCCACCGCGTCGAACAGGATGTGCGCCGTTTCGTCCAGCTGCACGTCCTTGGCCTTCTTGGCCTCCTTCTCGGCCTTGAGCTCGGCCTTGAGGCTGCGCTCGTTGGCGTTGAGACCGTCATCTAGATGGGTATCGGGATCGGCCGGCACCTCCTCGCCATTGATCGCCTTGCGACGGGCGATGAAGGCGGCCTGGATCGCATCGAGCTGCTTGCGCTCGGCCTGGCGCTGGGCGAGGTTGAGCGAGATCGAGGTCTGGTCGCGCATCTTCCGGTACTGCGCCAGCTGGTCGAGCATCAGCTGCCAACCCGGCGACGTGGCCACTCGCTTGTCGTGCAGCTGCTCCAGCTGCGGCAGGTACGCCTTGAGATTCGCCACGGGGGTGTACTCCGCCGGCGCGATCTGCGTCCACGGCAGCGCGTTGTCGTAGGTGGATTCGCCGAAGTCCTTCTCGTCGCCGTTCTTGGGGAACTGGATGTCCGGCGTGACGCCCTTGAGCTGGGTGGAGCCGCCGTTGATGCGGAAGAACTCGGCGATGGTCATCTTCAGCTCGCCCATCTGCGGCTTCTCGCTATCGCTCTGCGCGAAGCGATCCAGGTCGACCAGGTTCTGCACGGTGCCCTTGCCGAAGGTCGGTTCGCCAATGATCAGGCCGCGGCCGTGATCCTGGATCGCCGCGGCGAAGATCTCCGACGCCGAGGCCGAGCCGCGATTGACCAGCACCGCCATCGGGCCGCTCCACGCCAGGCCGGCGTCGTCGTCACCCTGCACTTCCACCTCGCCATTGGCCTTGCGCACCTGCACCACCGGACCGGTGTCGATGAACAGACCGGTGAGTTCGTTGGCCTCGTCGAGCGAACCGCCGCCGTTGTTGCGCAGGTCCATTACCACGGCGTCCACGCCCTGGGCCTTGAGCTCGGTGAGCAGCTTGGCCACGTCGCGGGTGGCGCTCTTGTAGTTGGGATCGCCCTTGGCGCGCGCGGCGAAGTCGGCATAGAAGGTGGGCAGCTCGATCACGCCGATCTTGCGCGTGACGTCGCCGTCCTTGATGTCGATGACCTTGGATTTGGCGGCCTGCTCTTCCACTACCACCTTCTTGCGCACCATGGTGACCAGCTCGTGCTTGCCGTCCGGGCCGGCGTCGGCGGGCAGCACTTCCAGGCGCACCGTGGTGTCCTTCTTGCCACGGATCTTGCTGACCACGTCGTCCAGCCGCCAGCCGATCACGTCGACCATCGGCCCGTTGTCCTGGCCGATCGCCACGATGCGGTCGCCCACTTCGAGCTTGCCGGACTTGTCGGCCGGGCCGCCGGGCACGATCTCGCGGATCTGGGTGTACTCGTCGCGCGCCTGCAGCACGGCGCCGATGCCCTCCAGCGAGAGCTTCATCGCGATGTCGAAGTTCTGCGCCAGCCGCGGCCCGAGGTAGTCGGTATGCGGGTCGGTGGTTTCGGCGTAGGCGGTCATGAAGCTCTGGAACGCATCCTCGCCGTCGAGCTGCTTGATGCGATCGATCAGCGTGGTGTAGCGCTTGGTCAGCGTCTTGCGGATCTGCGCGTCGTCCTTGCCGGCGAGCTTCAGGCGCAGCCAGTCGTTCTTGGTGCGCTGGCGCCACAGGTTGTCGAGCTCGGCGGCGTCCTTGGGCCAGTCGGCCTTTTCGCGATCGACGATGTAGCTCTCGTCGATGGAGAAATCAAAGCCCTTGTCGAGCAGGCCGAGCGCGTAGTGCATGCGATCGATCGCCCGCTTCACGTACAGGTTGAAGATGGAAAACGGCGCGCTGAGATCCTTGTTCCAGACCGCATCGTCCAGCTTGGTCTTCAGCGGCGCGAACTTCGCCAGATCGGCCTGGGTGAAGAACACCTTCTCGCCGTCGAGCTGGTCGAGGTACTTCGCGTAGACGCGCGCCGACATGGCGTCGTCCAGCGGCTGCGCGTCGTAGTGGAAGCGGGTGAGGAATCGCGCCGACAGCTGCGCCGCCTCGGCCTCTTCGGCGGTGGGCTTGAGCGGCAGCACCGACGCCTTGCGTGCCGGCTGACCGGTCACGGAGGTGCTGCTGGAAGTGTCGCTGGCAGCGGCAGCCGGCGCGGGCGCCGCCTGCCGGGCCTGCACGCCCGCGACGCCGCCGGCAAGGGTGAGGGCAATCAGCAGGGCGAGCGAAGGACGAAAGGTCATGCAGTGGCCTCAGGCAAGTTCGGTGACGCCTGCGGCATGCGCCTGCAGGTCGGCGTGATAGGAGGATCGCACCAGCGGGCCGGACGCGACGTGATGGAAACCCATCGCCTCGCCCTCCCGGCGCAGCGCGTCGAATTCGTCCGGCGTCCAGTAGCGCACCACCGGGTGATGGTGCGGCGTGGGCTGCAGGTACTGGCCGATGGTGATCATCTCGACGTCATGCGCGCGCAGGTCGCGCATGGTCTCGATGACTTGCTCCCAGGTCTCGCCCAGGCCCAGCATGATGCCGGACTTGGTCGGCACGTCCGGATGCTGCGCCTTGAAGCGCTTGAGCAGATCCAGCGACCACTGGTAGTCGGCGCCCGGGCGCACCTCGCGATACAGGTGCGGCACGGTTTCCAGGTTGTGGTTGAACACGTCCGGCGGGAAATCCTTGAGCACTTCCAGCGCCCGCTCCATGCGGCCCTTGCCGCGGAAGTCGGGGGTGAGGATTTCGATCTTGATGCCCGGCGCGGCGTGGCGCGTGGCGCGGATGCAGCTGGCGAAGTGCTCGGCGCCGCCGTCGCGCAGGTCGTCGCGGTCGACCGAGGTGATCACCACGTACTTCAGGCGCATGTCGCGGATGGTCTCGGCCAGGCGCGCCGGCTCCAGCGGATCAGGCGGCTGCGGACGGCCATGGGCCACGTCGCAGAACGAGCAGCGCCGCGTGCACACCTCGCCGAGGATCATGAAGGTGGCGGTGCCCTTGGAGAAGCACTCGTGGATGTTGGGACAGGAGGCTTCCTCGCACACCGTCACCAGCGCGTTCTCGCGCAGGCGTGCCTTGAGCTCCTGCACGGCGTTGCCCTGCGGCAGGCGCACGCGGATCCAGCCCGGCTTGCGCAGGGTCGGCACCGCGGTGTCGAAGCCGGCGCGGTTGAGGGCGATCTTGTCGTTGCCCAGCTGCTTCTCGACCGCCGGTGCAGTCACCGTGCGGATCGGAATCGTCTTGGGGGTCGCGGAGGATTCACTCATGGGCACATGCCTAGACCGCGGCGCGCGCGGGTAGTTCGGGGAGGTGGGGAGCGGCCGGCTCGGCGTCGAAGCCGAATTGGCGGCAGAACTCGCCAATGAGCACGTCTTCGACGTCCGCCAGTCGCGACGGACCGCCCAAGTCTAGCACCTGCGTCACCGCCAAACCCTTGTAGCCGCAAGGGTTGATGCGGTGGAACGGCTCCAGGTCCATGGCCACGTTGAAGGCCAGCCCGTGGAAGCTGCAGCCTCGCCGCACGCGCAGGCCCAGCGCGGCGACCTTGGCGCCGGCGACATACACGCCGGGCGCGCCCTCGATCCGCACGGCGACGATGTTCCAGTGCGCCAGCGTATCGATCAGCGCCTGCTCGATGCGGTGCACCAGCTCGCGCACGCCCACGCCCACGCGGCGCAGGTCGATCAGCGGATACGCCACGATCTGGCCGGGACCGTGGTAAGTGACCTGGCCGCCGCGGTCCACCTGCACCACCGGAATGTCGCCGGGTGCCAGCACGTGCTCGGCCTTGCCGGCCTGGCCCTGGGTGAACACCGGGTCGTGTTCGAGCAGCCACAGCTCGTCGGGGGTGTCGGCGGTGCGGTTGTCGGTGAAGGCGCTCATCGCCTTCCAGCTCGCCGCATAGGGCTGGCGGCCGAGGCGGCGAATCTTCAGGGGAAGGGACATGCGGGGCTTCCGGGACGGCGGCAGGACACAACAAGATCTGGGAGCGGCGGCGTCGATTCAAGGCCGACAGTGCCGCGCCCAACGCAAGCGGGGAACGCGCCAGGCGCGTTCCCCGTGGTGGGTCGATCCGGCCGGCCTCAAAGCGTGTAGCGGATGTCCGGATCGGCGCGCAGCACGGCATGCGCCGCGTCGTACTGCTCTCGCGACTGCGCCCGGAAGCTCACCGTGACCGACACGTAGTTGCCGCCCGCGGACTGCTTGTAGCGCACCGTCTCGTGCAGCACGTGCAGGCCGTGGCCTTCCAGCAGCCGCGGCACATGCGCCGGCAGATCGGCGCCGGCACTGCCCATCGCGGTGATCTCGAACTCGCCGGGAAACTGGAAGCCCTTGCCGTCCTTCTTCGCGTCGGAAAAGTCGATGTCCTGCATCACTCGGCGTCCGCGTCGGCCTTCTTGTCGCTGCCGTGGAACCACAGCAGGATCGAATCCCACAGGCGCGAGAAGAACCCGCCCTGCGGCGCATCGGCCAGCGCCACCAGCGGCACGCTCTGCACCGGCTTGCCATCCAGCGTGATGCGCAGCATGCCCACCTGCTGACCCTTCTTGTACGGGGCAATCAGGGTGGCCGGCACGTCCATGGTGGCCTTGAGCTGGTCGTACTGGCCGCGCTTGACGGTGACCTGCACCGCGTCGGTCACGCCGAGCGGCAGCGTCTCGCTTTCGCCCTTCCACAAGCGCGGCGTGGCGAGCGGCTTGCCGGCCTCGTACAGATTGTGGGTCTCGTAGAAGCGGAAGCCGTAGTTGAGCAGCGCCATGGCCGAATCGGCGCGGGCCTTCTCCGAGCTGGCGCCCATCACGATGGCGATCATGCGCGAGTCGCCCTGCTTGGCCGAGGCGGCCAGACAGTAGCCGGCAGCGGCGGTGTGGCCGGTCTTGATGCCGTCCACGCTCGGGTCACGCCACAACAGCGTGTTGCGGTTGCCCTGCTTGATGCCGTTCCACTCGAATTCCTTGATCGCGGAGATCGCGTAGTCTTCCGGGAAATCGTGGATCAGCGCGCGCGACAGGATCGCGATGTCGCGCGCGGTGGTGTAGTGGTTCTCGATCGGATAGCCCGAGGCGTTCTCGAAGTTCGAGTTGGTCATGCCCAGCTGCTTGGCATAGGCGTTCATCAGGTTGGCGAACGCCCCCTCCGAGCCGGCGGTGTGTTCGGCCAGCGCAATCGCCGCATCGTTGCCGGACTGGATGATCATGCCGTAGAGCAGGTCCTTCAGCGGCACCTGGCTGCCCAGCTTGAGGAAGCTGGTGGAACCGTCGGTGCCGGCGCCGCCGCCGCGCCAGGCGTGTTCGCTGATGGTGACCGGATCGGTCATGTGGATCTTGCCGTTGGCGACCTCGGCGGAGACCACGTAGTCGGTCATGATCTTGGTGATCGAGGCCGGCTCGACGCGCAGGTCCGGTTCTTTCGAAGCGAGGATCTGGCCGGTGGCGTAATCCATGAGCACCCAGCTCTTGCCGTCCACGTCCGGCGGCGGCGGCACCGGGGCCTCCGGCACGACCGGGCGCGGCACCGGCGAGGGGCGCGGCGGAACCTGCTGGGCCAACGCGGCGCCAGCCACCAGGGCGGTGGCAGCGAATGCAATCAGGGTACGGCGGACAAAGCTCATCGTTGTGTTCAATCCCGTCTGACTGGGGACGGCACGCGGCGTGCCGTCCGTGAAGAAATACCGTTCAGTCTACCGCGACCTTCGGTGTGGGCAGGCCCATCGCCTCGATCCGGCGAGCGACCTCGTTGGCGCGTTCAGCATCCGGCAGCGGCCCCACGCGCACGCGACGGATCGCCGGGCCGCTGCTCTGCAGCTGGTACACATGCACCTGGCCGAGGTTGGCCGCACGCAGGCGCCGGGCCAACCGCTCGGCATTGGCGGCCTCGGCGAACGCCCCGACCTGCAGGTAGATGCCCCGCTCCGCACCGGCCACAGGGACCGGCTTCGCGCCGGGAGGTTCCCGCGCCGGCCGCGCCGCAGCGACCGGCGGTGGCGCCTGGTCCGGATCGGACGGATCGATCGCGCGCACCTCCACCTCGCCGGTTCCCTTGGGCCAGATGCCGATCTTCACCGCCGCGGCGTAGGACAGGTCGATCAGGCGGTTGGCGTGGAACGGGCCGCGGTCGTTGATGCGCACGATCACGCTCTTGCCGTTGGCCAGATTGGTGACGCGCGCGTAGCTCGGCAGCGGCAGCGTCTTGTGCGCGGCAGAGAACTGGTACATGTCGTACGTCTCCAGGCTCGATGTCTTGTAGCCGTGGAACTTGTTGCCGTAGAACGAGGCGATGCCGCGCGCCACGTAGCCGCGCGGCGAGGGCAGTACGCGGTAGGTGTGGCCCAGCACCGTGTAGGGCGACTTGTTGCCGTAGGCCGAGCGCGGCTCCACGTGGGGCGTGGGCTCGACCAGCTTGCTCACGTCCAGTGGCGCACCGTCGGGCACGCTGTCGGTGCGCTGGCGGTAGCGGCTGTCCTGATCGCGGCGGATGTCGTCTTGCACGGCAGCGCGCGCGTGGCCGCGCGACGCCGCGGAGCTGCGGGGCGCGACGCCGGCTTGCCGGGCCGGCGAGGGGCGCGCGCGGTGCTGTGCGCACCCGGCCAGCAACAGCGACAGCACGCCCGCCAGCAGCCACGACAACGCGCCCCGCGGGTGCCTCATTGCGCCGCGTCCGCCTGCTGCACGCCCTTGTCGATCGCCTGCGCCAGCTGGTGCACGGCCAGCGCGTACAGCGGGCTGCGGTTATAGGTGGTGATGACGTAGAAATTCTGGAAGGTGAACCAGTATTCGGGTCCCGCCGCGCCGTCGTACTTGCGCAGGCTGCTGGGCTCGCCTGGGTTGACCGGCGCCAGCGGCGCGTAGCCCCAGGCTTCGAGCTGTTCCAGCGGCCACTGCGGCTTGCTGTCCGTCACCTCGATCGGCTTGGCCGAGCTGTCCGGTTGCGCACGCATCGCCACCGGACCTCCGCGCACCCAGCCGTGCGCGGCGAAGTAGTTGGCCACGCTGGCGAAGATGTCCGGCAGCGAGGAGCGCAGGTCGATGCGGCCATCGTGATCGGCGTCGACGGCGAAGTCGCGAATGCTCGAAGGCATGAACTGGCCCCAGCCCTGCGCACCGGCGTAGGAACCCAGCAAGGTGTCGACCGGGCCGGCCAGGTGGTTGGCCGGCAGCTCCAGCAAGACTTTCAGCTGTTCGCGAAAAAACTTGGCGCGCGGCGGGTAGTAAAGGCCCAGCGTGACCAGGGCGTCGAGCACCTTGTACTTGCCGCCGAGGCGTCCGTAGTTGGTCTCCACGCCGAGGATCGCCGTGATGTACTCCGGTGCCACCCCGTATTGCTGCCCGACCTGCTCCAGCAGCGCCCGATGCTCGCGGTAGAACGCCACGCCATCGGCGATGCGCTGTTCGGTCATGAAGATCGGACGGTAATCGCGCCACGGCTTGGCCTCCGCCGGACGGCTGATCGCATCGAGGATGCTCTGCTTCTTCTCCGCGCCATCGAGCAGCCGGTTGAGCGCCGCCGGATCCTTGCCGGTGTCGCGCGCCACTTCAGCTACCAGCGCCGCCTGGCCGGGATGGGTTTGCGCATGCACCGGCGAACTGAACGGTGCAGCGAGCAGGCCCAACGCGATGACCAGGCGGGAAACGGGCGTCGCGCAGAAAAATGTCATCAGTCAATAGCTCGCGGGAATTTCAGCGCCAAAAGCCTAACACGCAGTTCCGCAGCCACCGGCGCGGACCGGGGCGCACCACCGGCGGCGGTTCATTCGTGCAGCTTGCGGTTGGCGTGAATCGACATCAGCACGCCGAAGCCGGTGAGCAGCGACACCGCCGAGGTACCGCCATAGCTGATCAGCGGCATCGGCACGCCGACCACCGGCAGCATGCCGGCAACCATGCCGCCGTTGACCAGCACGTAGACGAAGAAGCTCATGCCGATGGCGCCGGCGAGCAGTCGCGAGTAGGTGTCGCGCGCTTCCATCGCGATCCACAGGCAGCGGCCGATGACGAAGGCGTACAGCAAGAGGATCGCGATCACGCCGACCAGGCCGAACTCCTCGGAGAACACCGCGAAGATGAAATCGGTGGTGTGCTCCGGGAGGAAATCCAGCCGCGACTGCGTGGAGTGCAGCCAGCCCTTGCCGAACACTCCACCCGAACCCACCGCGATCTGCGACTGGATGATGTGCCAGCCGTTGCCCAACGGGTCGGATTCGGGATTGAGCAGGGTCAGCACGCGATCACGCTGGTACTGGTGCATGAAGTGCCAGCCGACCGGGACCATCGCCACCGCCGCCCCCACCAACGTGCCGATGCGCCACCACGACATGCCCGAGAGAAACAGCGCAAATGCCCCGGCCGTGGCCACCAGCACCGCCGTGCCCAGGTCCGGCTGCTCGGCGATCAGCGCGACGGGCACGGCGATCAACGCGCCCACCGCAGCGATGTCCTTCCACGTCGGCGGCAGCTGCCGCGGGTGCAGGTACCAGGCGACCATCATCGGCATGGTGAGCTTGAGCAGCTCCGAGGGTTGAAAGCGCATCACGCCCAGGTCCAGCCATCGGTAGGCACCGCGCCCCTCGCCAAGCACCGCCACCACCACCAGCAACGCGGTGCTGCCGGCGTACATCCATGGCGTCCAGGTGCGCAGCGTGGAGGGCGGAATGCGCGAGACCAGCAAGAGCAGCGCGCCGCCGAGCACGAAGCGCGCCGCCTGTCCGCCGACCAGCGCCAGCGAGCGATCGCCGGCGCTGTAAAGCGTCACCAGTCCGGTGCATCCCAACGCGAACAGCCCGAATACCAGTGGCATATCGATCCGCGGGCGCGTCATCAGGCGGCGGGCGAAACGGCGCATGCGCATGATCAGCGGATGCGTCATGGCGTGCCTCCATCGGCAGGGACGGAACTCGCCTGGGCAGGTTGATCGTCAGTCGATTCCACCGGGAGATCTTCTACCGGCGCCGGCGCGTTGCCGATGGAGTCATCACGGTACGGGGTGAAGCCCGGCACCACGCGGCCCTTCGCCGCCACCCACGCATCGAGCACGTGCCGCGTGATCGGGCCCGCCGACGAAGCGCCCCAGGCGCCGGCCTCCAGCACCGCGACCACCGCGATCTGCGGGTTCTCCGCCGGCGCGTACACCTCGAACCATGCGCGGTTGCGCGAAGCCAGATAGGCCAGATTGCTGCGATCGTCGTACGCCTTGCTCGTACGCGAGTAGCGCTCGGCGGTGCCGCTCTTGCCCGCCATGCGGTACGGGAATCCCGCCGTCAGGGAGCGGCCGGTGCCCTTGTCGCCGTACATCACCATCTGCATGCCCTGGTCCACGGCCGCCCAGTTGGCCGGCGAGCTGATCACGCTCGGCCCCTGCGGCGGATTGGGCAGCGGCTTGCGCTTGGCCTCCACGCTTTCTTGCGTGGCCATCACCAGGCGCGGCGCGTACGGCACACCGTGACCGGCAAATGTCGCGATGGCGTGCCCCAGCTGCAACGGTGTCACCGCCCAGTAGCCCTGGCCGATGCCCGCGATCACGGTCTCGCCGGGATACCAGGGTTCGCGCGAATGCGCCTGCTTCCACTCGCGCGAGGGCAGTACGCCGTCCGATTCGCCGATGAGGTCAATGCCGGTGGGTCGGCCGAAGCCGAACTTGGCCATGTAGGCGCTGAGCCGATCGATGCCCAGGTCCAGCGCCAGCTTGTAGAAGTAGGTATTGACCGACTGCTCGATCGCAGCAACCAGATCCACCCGGCCCGCGCCGTTGCGCTGGTCATCGCGATAACCGCGCTGCTGGCCCGGGATGTAGAACGTGCCGGTGGACACCACCGTGTCCTGCGGCGTGCGGATGCCGTACTCGAGGCCGGCCAGCCCGATCAGCGGCTTGACCGTGGAGCCGGGCGGGTAGACGCCGCGCAGGGCGCGGTTGTACAGCGGCTTGTCCGGATCGGTGATGAGCGCCTTGTAATCCGCACTGCTGATGCCATTGACGAACAGATTGGGGTCGAAGCTGGGCACGCTGACCATCGCCAGCACCTGCCCGTTGCGCGGATCGATGGCCACCGCCGCGCCGGGCCGGCCGTCAAACGCTTCTTCGGCTGCCTTCTGAATTCGCACGTCCACGCTGAGATACAGATTCTTGCCGGGCGTCGGCGGATGCGTCTCCAGCACGCGCTGGGTGCGGCCGTCGGCATTCACTTCGACCAGCTCGTACCCCGGGGTGCCGTGCAGCACGTCTTCGTAGGATCGCTCCAGGCCGCTGCGGCCGACGTGGGTGGTGCCCTTGTAGCGCTGCGGATCCAGGTGCTCGAGATCGTTTTCGTCGATGCGCCCGACGTAGCCGATGAGGTGCGCAAAGCGCTCACCGAACGGATAGCGCCGCGTGAGATACGGCACCACGTCCACCCCGGGGAAGCGCCAGCGGTTGATCGCGAAGCGGGCAATGTCGTCCTCGGACAGATGCAGCTTCAGCGGCACGCTCTCGAACCGGCGACTCTGCGCCAGCAGCTTCTTGAACGCATCGATATCGTCGTCACTCAGCGGTACTACCGCGGCGATCTGCGCCAGCATGGCCTTCATGTCCGGTACCTGCTCGGGCACCACTTCCAGCCGGAAGGCCGGCACGTTGTCAGCGAGCAGCACGCCGTTGCGGTCGTAGATCAACCCGCGTGCCGGAGGAATTGCCCGCGGCTTGACCCGGTTGTCTTCCGCGCGAATCGCAAATTCGTCGTGATGCAGCACCTGCAGATACGCATAGCGTCCCACCAGCGCCAGCAGGCCAAGCAGGATGATGCCGAAGCCGGCCAGCGCGCGGCGACGGAACAGCGCGCTCTCGCCACGCGGGTCCTTGATGGCACGGCGCAGGGGAGCGGTGCGGCGCTTGCTCACGACACCTCCGCTCAGGCGATGCGCAGGCGGATGCGCAGGTCATCCAGCAGCAGAAACAGGAACGGCCACAGCGCCGCTCCCACGAAGGGCGAGTACCACCAGCTGATCGGCGGTGACGCCTCGCCGGCAAACAAGCGCACGATCAGCAGCAGCACGCGGTCATTGAGCAGCAGCGCCAGCACCGCCAGCGTCTGCTGCCACATCGGAAAAAACCGCAGGCGCGAGCGGAAACGCAGCGCGATGAACACCAGCGCGGTCAGCCGCAGCGCCTGTTCGCCAAGCAGCACGCCATCGAGCAGATCGGTGGAAAGTCCCACCAGAAAGGCCAGACCCAGGCTCACCCGCTCGCCCGACTCCAGCGACCAGTACAGCAGCACCAGCGCCGGCCAATAGGGCTTGAACGGCTGCAGCACGGCAGGCATCGGCACCAGCATGGCCAGCAGGGCCACGACCAGCGTGATGCCGAACCAGCTGGCGGCGAGGCGGTGGCGATTCATGGCGTGGTTCCGGCCGCGGACGTCGCGGCAGCAGGCGGTGCGGCGGAGCCCGGCGGCGGTGCCAGATCGGCCGGCGGACCGGCTGGCGCAATCGGATCGGGCGGGCCCACCTGCTCAGCCAGGTCGTGCAGCAGCAGCACGTCCTCGCTGCGATCGATATCAGCCGCCGGCACGGCGCTGGCCTCCAGGAACATGCCATTGGCGGAGGGCTGCGCGCGGGTGATCGTGCCCACCGGAAAGCCCGGCGGAAAGCGCCCACCGAGGCCGGAAGTGAGCAGGTTGTCGCCAGCGCGCACGTCCGCTGCCATCGGGATGTCCGGCAGGATCAGCCCGCGGCCGTCGCGCGCGCCATAGGCGATGGTGCGCAGCCCGGTTCGCTCGATCGTAACCGGAAGGGCATGGTTCGGATCGGTGATCAGCATCACCACCGAGGTCGTCGGCAACACGTGGGCGACCTGCCCCATCACGCCCCGCGCATCAATCACCGGCTGGCCGACCTCGACCCCGTTGTTGGCGCCGAGATTGAGCATGAGGCGGTGTTCTCCAGGGCCGAGGTCGACTCCGATGACGCGGGCCAGTTGCACGTTGAGCTCCAGGCTGCGCTGGGTGTCGAGCAGCTCCTTCAGACGCTGGTTCTGCTCGGCGACGGACGCCATGCGATTGAGCTTGGCATTGGCCAGCAGCAGATCCTCGCGCAGGCGCTGGTTCTGCTCGGTCAGGGCCTTGCGTTCGGCAAACGCGGTGGTCAGCGCGTGCATCCCGGCGCTGGGGGCCCCGGCCAGGCGATACAGCGGTTCCACCACCACCGCCGTGGCATAGCGCACACGCCAGGTCCAGCCGTTGCGATGATCGAGCACCATCAGCACCATCGCCAGCGCCAGATAGCCCAGCAACCGCAACGTGCCGGCCATCGACCCGGCAAAGAGCGGCGAGGATTCGTCGCGATTCAGCGCCATGCGGGCACTCCGCAACCGCTGCCCGGCGACCGGGTCATGGCCCGCACCCGCCAGGCCCCGGAGCAGGCAGCGGGCGAAGCGCGACGCATTCGGGCGTGCCGGCGGCGAGCGGTGCGGACACGATTACTCGGAGGCGAAGAAGTCGCTGCCGTGCTGGTCGATCAGCTCCAGCGCCTTGCCGCCACCGCGTGCCACGCAGGTCAGCGGATCGTCCGCCACCTGCACGTGCAGCCCGGTTTCCTCGGAGATCAGTCGATCCAGATCGCGCAGCAGCGCGCCGCCGCCGGTCAGCACAATGCCGCGCTCGGCGACGTCGGAGCAGAGCTCCGGCGGGGTCTGTTCAAGCGCGGACTTCACCGCAGCCACGATGCCGGCCAGTGGCTCGTGCAGGGCTTCAAGGATCTCATTGGAGTTGATGGTGAACATGCGCGGCACGCCTTCGGCGAGATTGCGGCCGGAGATCTCGATCTCCCTCACCTCACTCTGCGGGAACGCGCAACCGATCTGCAGCTTGATGCGCTCGGCCGTCGATTCACCGATCAGCGTGCCGTGGTTGCGGCGCACGTAATTGATGATGGCTTCATCGAAGCGATCGCCGCCCACGCGCACCGACGCCGAATAGACGATGCCGTTGAGCGAGATCACCGCCACTTCCGAGGTGCCACCGCCGATGTCGAGCACCATTGACCCACGCGCCTCGTGCACCGGAATGCCAGCACCGATCGCTGCGGCCATTGGCTCCTCGATCAGGAACACGTCGCGCGCACCGGCGCCTTCGGCCGATTCCTTGATCGCGCGGCGCTCCACCTGCGTCGAACCGCACGGCACGCACACCAGCACGCGCGGACTCGGGCGCAGCATGCGCGACTTGTGCACCTGCTTGATGAAGTGCTGCAACATGGCCTCGGTCATCGTGAAGTCGGCAATCACGCCGTCTTTCATCGGCCGGACCGTGGCGATGTTGCCGGGCGTTCGACCCAGCATGCGCTTCGCGTCAGTGCCCACCGCGGCGACCGTGCGCGGGCCGCCGGGACCACGATCCTGGCGGATGGCAACCACCGAGGGCTCGTTGAGCACGATGCCCTGTCCACGCACATAGATCAGCGTGTTGGCGGTGCCGAGATCGATGGAAATGTCGTTCGAAAAAATGCCGCGAAACTTCTTGAACATGGGGTTTGCCGCGTTTCCGACTGGCTAAAAAGTAAGCGCGCCAGTCTAGTCAGCGGTTCTACACCACGCAAGGACCGTGACGTTAAGAAAGCCTTGCGGGACGCGGTGATATGGCCAACGCCCTGGCCATCCGACCGTCACTGACAGGTGTCTGAGGTCGCGAAGTCCTGCTGTTCCCGGTACGATTTGAGTCTTTGCCGGGGCGTGTCGTCGCGGCGTCATGCTCGGTAGCGGTCCCGCTGCCCAAACATCAGCCCGAGGCACCCACGCATCATGTCAGCCGTCATCTGCGGATCGTTGGCCTACGACACCATCATGGTGTTCCAGGACCAGTTCAAGAACCACATCCTGCCTGATCAGGTGCACATTCTGAATGTGTCCTTCCTCGTGCCCAGAATGCGCCGCGAGTTTGGCGGCTGCGCCGGCAACATCGCCTACAACCTCAAGCTGCTTGGCGCTGATCCGCTGCCGGTGGCTGCGGTGGGCCAGGACTTCGCACCGTATCGCAAGCATCTGGTCGATTGCGGCATCCGGCTGGACTACGTGCGCGAATACGAAGAGCAGTTCACTCCGCAGTGCTTCATCACGACTGACCTGGACAACAACCAGATCACGGCTTTTCACCCCGGTGCCATGGCTAGCGCGCACGAAAATCACGTGCGAGACATTCCCGAGATCAGCTTTGCGATCGTGGCTCCCGACAGTCGCGAAGCGATGCTTCAGCATGTGGACGAATTCGCCGCGCGCGGTGTCCCGTTCATCTTTGATCCTGGCCAGGCGATGCCGCTTTTCGATGGCGCAGAATTCCGCGCGATGATCGAAAAATCGACCTATGTGATCGTCAATGACTACGAGTCGCAGCTGCTGCAGACGCGGACGGGGTGGTCCGCTGCCGAGATCGCCTCGCACGTGCAGGCCTACATCGTCACCCAGGGACCGCGCGGCTCAACCATCCACGCGGGCAGCGCCATCCATACCATCCCACCTGCCCGCGAGCGGCAGGTTGTCGATCCCACAGGCTGCGGCGACGCTTATCGGGCGGGCCTGATATTCGGCATCATGCAGGGGCGCGACTGGCCCACCGTCGGGCGCATGGCATCGCTGATGGGGGCGCTCAAGGTGGAACATCCAGGCACGCAGAACCAGTCGTTCACCTACGACCAATTCCATGCGGAGTTCGAGGAGCAGTTCGGGTACCGCCTGGATTGAAGGCGTGGCACCGTGCTGAATGCGCAAAATGAAAAAGGCGAAGGAGCAATCCTTCGCCTTTTTTGATGTGATCCGGGGATCCTCGCCGTGATCGTAGAAGGGCAGCGCTCGCGCACACCGTCAGGTGCCTGACACGCGCCACCCGGCAACGGGACGTTCCTGCGGTGCTGTCCGACTCAGGAAAACCCTGATCCGGATCCCGCGAGGCGGATCAACACGCCAGTCCGGATCAAACGCCGGCCCGTCGTAATCCATGAGCGTCCCCCGGAAAACGGGCCAACACGTGGGCTTCCGAAAAGCGCGCACAAAAAACCCCCTCTTTGTGGGAGGGGGAGATTTGTGGATGAGGTCCCTGGCGGTGACCTACTCTTGCATGCGGATGCACACTACCATCGGCGCGGCTGCGTTTCACTTCCGAGTTCGGG
>DASUJJ010000012.1:0-2887 GCA_036279335.1 Dyella sp. | reverse complement strand
TGATCGCGATCGTGTTGAACTCCACCGGCGTGCCGCCGGCGGCGCGCACGCCTTCGATCGCCGCGTCGGCCAGCTCGCGCAGGTTGAGGTTGCACGGGCTGACGTTGGTCCAGGTGTGCACCACGGCCACCAGCGGTTTGGCGATCGCCGCGTCGTCCAGGCCGGTGGCGCGCATCATCGCCCGCGCGGGTGCGCGGTCCGGGCCGGTTTTCATCACGTCACTGCGCATCACATGCTCCATCGGGATAGAGAGAAAAGCTTCCCTGCGCGCCCGGGCCACGCATGCGCGTACCGGGGAGGTGAGCCGCGCCGCACGGCGGGGGGTTGCCGGCGGGCGCGCAGGGAAAGCCAAACGGAGCCGGGTTCAACCGCATGCGCGGCCGCCGGCGAAAAAGGCGTGGTGGATCGAGGCGTGGTCTTCCACCGCCATCAGCACGGCGTCGCGCACGGCCTCGGTGCCGGCGCGGCCGCCGATGTCGCGCGTGCGCGGGCCGTGCTCGAGCACCTGCGCCACCGCCGCCTCCACGCACTGCGCCTCTTCCTCCAGGCCCAGCGAGTGGCGCAGTAGCATCGCGGCGGAGAGGATCGCGCCGGTGGGGTTGGCCACGCCGGTGCCGGCGATGTCCGGCGCCGAGCCGTGGATCGGTTCGTACAGCCCGCGCGTGCCATCGCCCAGCGAGGCAGATGGCAGCAAGCCGAGCGAGCCGGCCAGTGCGGCGGCCTCGTCGGTGAGGATGTCGCCGAACAGGTTCTCGGTGACCACCACGTCGTAGCGCGAGGGCTGGGTCAGCAGCAGCATCGCCATCGAGTCGACCAGTTGGTGCTCGACGGTCACGTCTCGGTATTCCGGTGCGATCCGCTGCACGACGTTGCGCCACAGGCGCGAGGTCTCCAGCACGTTGGCCTTGTCCACCGAGGTGAGGTGGTGGCGCCGCTCGCGCGCCAGCGCGAAGGCGCGGCGCACCACCCGCTCGATCTCGGCCTCGGTGTATTTGCACTCGTCGGTGGCGGCATCGGCGGTGCGCGTCTTGGCGCCGAAGTAGGCGCCGCCGGTGAGCTCGCGCACGAACAGCACGTCGACGCCGGCGAGCTTCTCGTTCTTCAGCGGCGACAGCTTGGCCAGCGCCGGATGCACCTGCAGCGGGCGCAGGTTGGCGTAGACGCCGAGCGCTGCGCGCAGCGCCAGCAGGCCCTGTTCCGGGCGCACGGTGGCGTTCGGGTCGGACCACTTCGGGCCGCCCACCGCGCCCAGCAGCACCGCATCGGCCTTCTGACATGCCTCCAGCGACGCGGCCGGCAGCGGCTCGCCCGTGGTGTCGATGGCGCAGCCGCCGATCGCGTGTTCTTCGAACGTGAACCGGTGGCCGTAGTGCTCGGCTACGGCTTCCAGCACGGCCACGGCCACGGAGGTGACTTCGGGGCCGACGCCGTCGCCGGGCAGGGTGACGATATGGGCTTTCATGCGCGTGGCTCCGGAAAGTGGGAGTTGGTCAGAGAGGTCCGGCTTTTCCTCATGTCACCCCAGCGAACGCTGGGGTCCAGCGTCTTTGCGGTGTGCGCGCAAGTCACTGGATCCCGGCTTTCGCCGGGATGACGGTGAGGAGACGGGTTGGTATCGGCGAACGTCATGCCGCTTCTCCCATGCGTGCCTCAAATGCATCGATGGCGTCGGCGTGCTGCAGCAGGAAGCCGAGCTGATCGACGCCTTCGAGCAGGCAGTGGCGGGCGAAGGGTTCGAGCTGGAAGGTGATGCGGCCGCCGTCGGGCAGCGCGACGTACTGCCCGCGCACGTCGATGCTCAGCTCCACGCCGGGATGCTCGAGCAGCCAGCGGTGCTCGGCCTCGCTGACCATGATCGCCAGCAGGCCGTTCTTCAGCGCGTTGCTGCGGAAGATGTCCGCGATCTCGCTGCACAGCACCGCCTGGATGCCGTAATCGAGCAGCGCCCACGGCGCGTGCTCGCGCGAGGAGCCGCAGCCGAAGTTGCGCCCGGCGACCAGGATCGCGCAGCCCTTCGCTTCCGGCCGGTTCAGCGGGAAGGCGGGGTTGTCGCTGCCGTCGGCCTGGTAGCGCCAGTCGTGGAAGCACAGCTTGCCCAGGCCGTCGCGGGTGGTGGTGGTGAGGAAGCGCGCCGGGATGATGCGGTCGGTGTCGATGTTCTCGTCCGCCAGCACGGCGGTGCGCGAGTGGATGCGGGTGATGGGGTGCATCAATGAAATTCCTCGCTTGTTGCGTTCGCTTCCTCTCCCCACCGGGGAGAGGATTGAGGTGAGGGGCCGGGGCTTGCGCCGAGGTGGATCGAAGCGCGCATCGATGCTGGGTCAAGGCGAGATTGGCCCCTCACCCCAGCCCTCTCCCCGGAGGGGAGAGGGAGCAGTCCACGCGAGTTGGAATGCACGCTCATGCCGCCGCCTCCACCAGGTACTCGCGCGGATCGGCGATGCGTCCGGCCACGGCCGAGGCGGCCGCGGTGGCCGGGCTGGCCAGCACGGTGCGCGCGCCCTGGCCCTGGCGGCCTTCGAAGTTGCGATTGGAAGTGCTCACGACCAGCTGGCCCGGCTGCGCCAGGTCACCGTTCATGGCGATGCACATCGAGCAGCCCGGCACGCGCCACTCGGCGCCGGCGGCGGCGAATACCTCGTGCAGGCCTTCGCGTTCTGCGTCGCGGCGCACCGCTTCGGAACCCGGCACCACCAGCATGCGCACGCCGTCGGCGACGCGGCGGCCGCGCAGCACTTCGGCCGCTTCGCGCAGGTCGGACAGGCGCGAGTTGGTGCAACTGCCGACGAACACCACGTCGACCGGCATGCCACGCATCGGCCGGCCGGCCTCGGCGCGCATGTAGGCCAGCGCACGCGCCTCGGGCGCATTGCGTGGCGCGGGCACC
>DASUJJ010000011.1:0-15117 GCA_036279335.1 Dyella sp. | reverse complement strand
TCCTTGCGCTCCTTGAAGGTCAGGCCGTAGAGCTGGTTGGCGGCGTAGAACACGCCGTTCTGCAGCACGTTGTCCAGCTCGAAGTACGGCTTGATCTGGCTCTCGTCCAGGTCGTACCGCGCCTTGCGCACCTGCTCGGCGTAGTGCTGCCAGTCCCATGCCTCGACCTTGAAGCCGCCATGCTGGGCGTCGATCACGTCCTGGATGTCGCTGGCCTCACGCTCGGCGCGACCGGTGGCCGCCGGCACCAGATCCTGCATGAACTTGATCGCCGTCTGCGGCGTCTTGGCCATCTGGTCTTCCAGCTTCCACGCGGCGTAGTTGGGGTAGCCCAGCAGCTTGGCCTGGTCGGCGCGGATCTGCGCGATGCGCTCGATGATGTCGCGGGTGTCGTTGGCGCCGCCGTGTTCGGCAC
This sequence comes from Dyella sp., assembly GCA_036279335.1. Taxonomy (GTDB): domain Bacteria; phylum Pseudomonadota; class Gammaproteobacteria; order Xanthomonadales; family Rhodanobacteraceae; genus Dyella_A. Next base: position 14,702 of record DASUJJ010000011.1, on the reverse strand, counting down.
GGTTCCACGAGGCCTTGAACAACGCCTCGCGGGTGGCACGGTCCTCCAGTCCTTGCAGCGCCGGCTGCTGGGTGGTGTTCTGCAGGGTAATGACGTACTTGCCGTCCAGCTTGCGGCTCTGGGCGGCCGCCGCAGCGGCGGCGATGTCGGCCTCGGAGAGGCCGGCCAGCCTGGCCTTGTCGTCCACCACCAGCGCGCCGTCCTTGGTGGCGGCGAGCAGGGTGTTGGTGAACTGGGTGCTGAGGGTGGACTCCTCCTTGTTGAGGTCCTTCAGCTTGGCCTTGTCGGCATCGGACAGCTTGGCGCCGTGATGCACGAAGTCGCGGTAGACCACCTCGACCAGGCGCAGCGATTCCGGATCGAGCTTGAGCGACTCGCGCTGGTTGTAGACCGACTCCACCCGCTCGAACAGCTTGCTGTTGAGGTAGATCGCGTCCTGGTGGGCGGCCAGCTCGGGCGCGACCTCCACCTGCACCTGCTGCAAGGTGTCATTGGTGTTGGCGCCGGTGACGCCGTTGAACACGGCCATCACGCGCTTGAGCAGCTCGCCGGACTTCTCCATCGCCACGAAGGTGTTGTCGAAGGTGGGCGGCTCGGCGCTGTTGGCGATCGCCTCGATCTCGGCCAGATGCCTGCGCATGCCCTCTTCGATGGCGGGCCGGTAGTCGGCGTCGGTGATCTTGTCGAACGGCGGCGCCTGGTAATCGAGCGTGCTGGCCTTGGCGAACGGATTGGCGTCGGTGAACGGCGCCACGGCGGCGGTGCTGGCGGCCGCGGCCGGCGCAGTGCTGGCAGACGCGGGAGCCGCGGGCGCGGTGGACTTGCCCGGCTCGCTGCCTTGCTGTGAACAGGCAGCCAGGGCAATGGTGGTGGCGATGACGAGAGTGCGGAGTCGGAGCATGCAGGGTTCCCCTTCGAAGCGCGCGCCCGAACACCGGACGCTTGAATGCGGCAGCCTCCGACTGTACCGAGTCCCTGGCGTTACCACCAAGCCGCAGCGCGCCATGCGCCCACCGCGGCTGGCTCAGGCTGCGCGCATGTCCCGCAGCGTCCAGTGCTTGCCGACCAGCAGGTTGAGCCGCTGGCGCACCACGCTCATCGGCAGCGAAGTGACCAGATCGACGTCCACGCGCTGGATGTCGTCCATCGTGGCGCGCGCATCGGCCGCCGGATCGGTCACGCCGAGCGCGGGATCGACTTCGTCCGGCTCTTCCTGCAGCGCTCGCCAGCGCTCGAACAGCAGCGGGCTGCGCAGGGCCTCGGTCAGCGCCGCGGCGAAATCGTTGGGGCTGGCACCGTCGTAGCTGAGCGATTCGATCGGCCCGCGTGCGTGGGCCAGGTCTTCGATGGCGAGGTAGTAGTGGTTGCGTTGCGGCATGGACATCTCCGGTGAGGACTTCAGGGCGCGCATGAGAGCATCCGCCGACGGCAGGCGGCGTGAAGGTCAGGCCAGCGCCACCAGCGCGGCGTCCAACTGGCGCGCGGCATGCGGCGGCGATTCGCCGTGGGGCAACACGCCCAGGCACGGTGCGGGCATCAGCTCGCGCAGGGTGGCGAGATTTTCTTCCACGGCGTCCATCGACGGATCGATGCGGTTGCCGATCCAGCCGAGCAGCTCGCAGCCGTCGCCGACGATCGCCTGGGCGCTGAGCAGCGCGTGATTGAGGCAGCCCAGCCGCAGGCCGACCACGAGGATCACCGGCAGCCGCCACGCACGCGGCAGCTCCGACGCCAGCAGGCCCGCCGCCAGCGGCACGCGCCAGCCGCCGACGCCTTCCACCACCACCGGCGCATGCCGTTCGCCCAGTCGCATGAAGGCCGCGGTCAGCGGCGGCAGCGTGATCGTCACGCCGTCATGGGCCGCAGCCAGATGCGGCGAGAGCGGGTCGCGCAGCGCGACCGGGTTGATCGACTCGTAGGCCACGCCCGGCGGACCGGCCGCCTGCAGCGCCAGCGCGTCGTCGTTGCGCAGCCCGCCCGGGCTGGCCACGCAACCACTGGCGACCGGCTTCATGCCCACCGCGTCGTGGCCGGCCGCGCGCAGCGCGTGCAGCAGCGCGCACGAGGCGTGGGTCTTGCCGATGCCGGTGTCGGTGCCGGCAATGAATACGGCCGCGCGCATCAGCACGCGCTCCGCGGAAGGAAAACGATGGGCGACATGCCAGGCTCCTCGGTCAGCGCGGCGCATAATACGGGCTTTGCCCAAGGACACCCACGCATGTTCGAAATCGCCACCCACGCCCACGCCAGCAAGCGCGAGCACTACCAGGAACTCGTCGAGCAGGCGCGCGGCCTGATGGTCGGCGAGCCCAGCCTGATCGCCAACGCGGCCAACTTCAGCGCGCTGCTGTTCCACAGCCTGCCCGATCTCAACTGGGCCGGTTTCTATCTGTACGACGGCACCGAGCTGGTGGTCGGCCCGTTCCAGGGCAAGCCGGCGTGCATCCGCATCGCGCTGGGGCGCGGCGTGTGCGGCACCGCCGCGCAGACGCGGCAGACCCAGCTGGTGACGGATGTGCACGCCTTCGACGGCCACATCGCCTGCGACGCGGCGTCGAATTCGGAAATCGTGGTGCCGCTGGTGAAGGCCGACGGCTCGCTGCTGGGCGTGTGGGACGTGGACAGCCCGCTCACCGGACGCTTCGACGACGAGGATCGCGCTGGCATGGAAGCGCTGTGCGCCGTGTTCATGCAGGCGGTCGCCGCGGCCTGATCGCCGGGCGTCGGAGCAGCGCTCGCCGCGCAGCGGCATGGTGTCGCAAGAATGCTTGCGAATCAGCCCGGGCGCGGCTGCTGCAGCAGTTCGATCACCCGTGCGCGCGCCTCGTCCACGCCGGTGGGCGCGCTGGAGGAAAAGCCTTGCACCGTGGCCTGGCGCTGGTCGGCGACAAACTGCCGGCGCATCGCCGCCACCGTCTGCATCGCCTGGCTGCGCGAGAGCTTGTCGGCCTTGGTCAGCAGCAGGTGGCACGGCAGCGCGGTGGCGAAGCAGAAGTCCAGCATCATCCGGTCGAACTCCTTCAGCGGATGGCGGATGTCGGCGATCAGCACCACGCCGCGCAGGCTGCGGCGCTGGTGCAGATAGGCGTCGATCTCGGTCTTCCAGTGCGCGCGCAGTTCCTCCGGCACCTTGGCGTAGCCGTAGCCGGGCAGATCGATCAGGCGGGCGTCGAGCGGCGGCTCGCCTTCGCCCTGGGCCACCGTCATGGGCAGCGAGAACGCCACCATCTGCTGGGTGCGGCCGGGCGTCTTGGAGGTGCGCGCCAGGCCGCGATGGCCGGTGAGCGCGTTCAGCGCGCTGGACTTGCCCGCATTGGAACGGCCGGCGAACGCCACCTCCGCTCCCTGATCGGCGGGCAGCTGGCTGATGCGATGGGCAGCGAGCACGAACTGCGCGCCCTGGAGGGGATTGGGAGACATGGGAATGGTTTGACCGGTCAGGGTGGCACGGCGATAATTCTGAGGTTTCTGCCCAAAGCAAGCCGCGCGGCGGTTTATCGGCAGTATCTGCAGTCTTTCAGGAGACAAGTGTATGAGTTTTCGGCCCGCCGATTTTCGGCACGCTGTGCTTGGGGCGACTGTCGCCCTCACCTTCGCGCTGTCCGCCGGCGCGGTGATGGCCCAGGATGCCAAGCCCGCCGCTGCCTCCAGCGCCGCGCCGGCAGCGGCAGCCAGTGCGCAGGCCCCCGCGGCGGCCGCAACGGCGGCCACGGCACCGGCACCGGCCGAAGCGATGGCCAGCGCCGAGCTCAAGCCGGGTGACGCCACTGCCGGTCAGGGCAAGGCGGCCGTGTGCGGCGCCTGCCACGGCATCGACGGCAACTCGACCGACCCGCAGTATCCCAAGCTGGCTGGCCAGCACGAGAGCTACATCGCCCGCCAGCTGACCCACTTCAAGGCCGGCAAGCGGCAGAACGCGATCATGATGGGCATGGCCACCCCGCTGTCCGAACAGGACATGCACGACGTCGGCGCCTACTTCGCCAGCAAGGTCTCGCGCCCGGGCGTGGCCGACCAGGCGTTGGTCGAGCTGGGTCAGACGCTGTACCGCCAGGGCGACGCCGAGCGCGGCATCCCCGCCTGCATGGCCTGCCACCTGATCGACGGCCGCGGCAACCCGGGCGCCGGCTACCCGCAGCTGTCCGGCCAGCACGCGCAGTACGTCGAGGCCACGCTGAAGTCCTGGCACGACGGCACCGTGTGGGGCGAAGACGCCCGCTCGCAGATCATGCCGGCGATCGCCGGCCGGCTGAATGCCAAGGACATCGCCGCCCTGGCCAGCTACATCGAGGGCCTGCATCCGGCCAACCGCGGCGACGCCGCGGCCGCCGCGGCGCCCTGATCGAAAGGCACACGCCGACCGCCAGGTCGGCGTGGTCGTTTTGCCTCCGCGGGCAGCTTGCCCGCCGCTGACCTGAAGGAACCTCCCCATGCTGAAGCGTCTGCCGATCCTGTGTTTCGCCCTGCTCGCCATCGCCGCGTGCAGCCACGACAGCAACAGTCCGGCACCGGCCGCTTCCGCTCCGTCCTCCACCGCCAGCGCGCCGGCGCAGGCTCCGGCCGTGACGACGCCGGCGCCGGCCGCCGCCAGCTCCACCACCGCGGCCACCCCGGCGGTCGCCGCGACTTCCGCGAACAGCGCGCCAGCCGCAGCGGCCACCACCGCAGCAACGGAGCCGACGCCTCCGGCCGACGTGCCGGTCTTCGTCGAGGATCCCCGGTGGGTCGAAGGCAAGAACTACTTCCGCATCGAACCGGCGCAGCCGAAGGTGGCCAACACCGACAAGGTCGAAGTGACCGAGGTGTTCTCCTATGCCTGCCCCTCGTGCAACAACTTCCATCCGCTGATGAGCAAGCTCGCCGCCAGCCTGCCGTCGTACGCGGTGATGTCCTACCTGCCGGTATCGTTCATGCCGCAGGAGAACTTCCCGATGTTCCAGCGCGCCTATCTCACCGCGCAGGCGCTGGGCGTGGCGGAGAAGGCCAACGACGCCATGTATGACGCCGTGTGGAAGACCAAGGAGCTCAGCTCCATGCGCGCTGACGGCCGGGGCCTGAAGCCGATGTCCGAACTGCCCACGCTGGCCGATGCCGCCAATTTCTACGCGAAATTCGGCGTCGACCCGAAGGAATTCCTCGCGGTGGCCAATTCCTTCACCATCAACACCCAGGTCAATCGAGCCGACCAGCTGGTGAAGGCCTATGGCGTGGAGGGCACGCCCACCATCGTGATCGACGGCAAGTACCGCTTCGACGGCCCCAGCGCCGGCGGCTACGCGCAGATGGTGGAGCTGGCCAAATACCTCGCGGCCAAGGAAGCGGCCGGCAAGTAATTGACCCTGCCCGCGGCACCTTTGACGTGTGCCGCGGTCTTGCTGTCCTGCCCCCTCCCTGCCACGGAATCAAGCCATGCTGAAGCACCTCCCGCGCCTGCGCCTGTTCGCCCTGCTGGGCGGTCTCATGCTCGCCACCGCCTGCAGCGCCGGCGCTGGCGCCGATCCGGCCGCCCCGTACACCGAGGGCAGTGAGTACGTCACCCTGCCCGGCCCGGCCCACCGCTACAGCCCCGAGGGGAAGGTGGAAGTGGTCGAGGTGTTTTCCTACGGCTGCATCCACTGCGCGCATTTCGCGCCCCTCGCAGAGAAGCTGCGCGCCGCACTGCCCAAGGGCGTGGTGTTCAAGCTGGTGCCCGCACCGTTCAGCGCCGAGTGGCTGCCGTTTGCGCGCGCCTACTACGCGGCGAAGAAGCTCGGCGTGGTCGAGAAGACCCACCTTGAACTGTTCAAGGAGAAATTCGAGCAGAACTACCCGCTCAACACGCTCGACGAGCTGGCTGATTTCTACGCCCGCCAGGGCGTGGACCGCGCCGAGTTCATGCGCATCGCCACCTCCGACGAGGCCACCGCGCAGATGAAGAGCGACCTGGCATTGATCCAGCAGTGGGGCGTCACCGGCACGCCGACCATCGTGGTCAACGGCAAGTACCGCAGCGGCCAGGTGCACACGCTGGACCAGCTGTCCGCGCTGACCCAGTGGCTGGTGAAACGCGAGCTGGCGGGCAAGTAAGGTCCGCCGCGCCGCGGGTCGGGCTGGCGCGGCGTTCACACGCCGCACGACATGCTTGCCGTTTCCTTCGCCAGCCCCTTGCCTGACAACATGAGTCGCGCTGTTTCCGATCCTGCTCCCGCCGTCGCCCCCGAGCGACGCCTGCGGCTGCTCAGCTGCAACATCCTCGCCGGCGGCAGCGTGCAGCGCTACCACGAGTACGTCACGCGCAGCCTGCACGGGGTGCTGCCCGGGCGCAGCAAGATGGACAACCTCGACCGGCTTGCCGAACTGCTGCCGCAGTTCGACGTGGTCGGCCTGCAGGAAGCCGACGCCGGCAGCCTGCGCTCGGGCTTTCTCAACCAGACGCGCTACCTGGCCGAAACCGCGGGCATGCCGTTCTGGAGCCACCAGCCGAACCGGCCGATGGCGCGCCTCGCGCATTCGGCCAACGGCCTGATCAGCCGACTCGAACCGCACAGCGTGCTCGACTACCCGCTGCCCAGCCGCATCCCCGGGCGCGGCGCGATGCTGGTGCGCTTCGGCGAAGGTGACGACGCGCTGGCGGTGATGATTGCCCACCTCTCGCTCAGCGCGCCGGCGCGCGCCAGGCAGCTGGCTTTCATCGGTGAACTGCTGGCGGATTTCCCCCACGCCATCCTGATGGGCGACCTCAACACCGAGGCGCACAGCAACGAGATGCGCCATCTGTTCGCCAAGTGCCGGCTGCAGCCGCCCGAACAGCCCACGCCGACCTTTCCCAGCTGGAAGCCGCGGCGTGCGCTGGACCACATCCTCACCTCGTCCGATATCCAGCTGGACAAGGTGTGGACGCTGCCGCAGGCGTTTTCCGACCACCTGCCGCTGGCGGCAGAGATCCGCATGCCGGCGCACGTTGCGCCGCGCCTGCACAAGGTGCACCGGCGATGAGCCCACGCCGCCGGGGGCCGATGCTGCTCGCATGGAGCGGACTGCTCGCCGTCGGCGCGCTGGCCGCCATGCTGCGCTACTGGCTCGTCGAACCGCCCGCGCTGGGCGAACGCTGCGCCGCGGTCGGCTCGATCGACGGCTGGTGCACGCTGCGCGGCTGGGTGGTCGCCGGTTTCCTCACCAACGCCTTCGGCTACGCCGCGCTGGCCGCAGCGGCGCTGGCGCTGCTGCGCCAGCGTGCATGGACGGCATGGCTGGCCGCCGCACTCGGCGCGTTCGCGCTGGAGCTGTACTGCTACCAGTCTGGCGCGCTGGCGCTACTGCTCGGCGCCGTGCTGCTGGTGCGCGCTGCGCCGCGGCGGCAGCAGCACGGCGAGGCCGAGCAGCGCATTCAGGCCCAGCCATAGCCACGCCACCGGGCTGAGGCCCCGCTCCTGCACCAGCACGATCGCTGCCAACAGCAACACCGCGGCGGCGAGAAACACCTCTTCGCGCCGACGCGCTCCGTCCGGCGCGACCCCGGCCAGCGCCACCAGCGCATAGCCCACCGCCGGCAGCTCGAACAGGCCCAGCGGAAAATCACGGTAGCGCCCGTCGAACACCAGCAGCAGGCCGTAGTAGGCCAGCACGAACAGCCAGCCGAAGCGCCAGCGGCGCGATAGCGACGTGGCGCCCACGCCCTGTACCACCGCCGCCAGGGTACGCGCCAGCATCAGCGCGGTGACCAGCGCGACGGCGCAGGCCGCGCCGCTGAGCAGCCACTCCCACAGCGGGCCGCAGGCGTAGAGCATCTGCCGCACCTGCCACGCCAGCGCCGCACCGCTGGCGATGCCGGCCAGCGCCAGTGCGCCGGCAGCGCGCCGACCGCGCGGTCGCCCGGCGAGCACGAACAGCCCGCCGCCCAGTGCCGCAGCGAGCCAGCCCAGCCACCAGCGCGGCACTTCCGTCACCGGACCCTGCATGGGGAATTTCGGCTGCGCCTGCGCGTCGAAGATGCCCCAGTAGCCACCGACCGTGCCTTCCTGCGCGCGCTTCCAGCCCTGGTCGAAGGCCTCGATCACGTTGTAGGGCATCTGCACGGTGGCGGCATAGCGCAGGAATTCGCGCAGGTAGCGCGCCTCGTTCACCAGGCTTGCCGTGGCGCCCTGGCGCGGGCGCCCGGCGCTGGGCCAGCCGGTTTCGCCGATCATCACCGGCTTGCCGGGAAACGCGGCGCGCACGCGCGCATACACGTCGGCCACATGCCGCACGGCACGTTCGGGCGGCACCGGGTCGTCTTCCCAGTACGGCAGCACGTGCACGGTGATGTAGTCGACCGACCCGGCCAGCTCCGGATGGCGCAGCCAGAACTCCCACACGTCCGCGTAGGTGATCGGCACCGCCGGCGGCAGCACGGCGCGCGCCTGGTGCAGGTAGCCGGCCAGTGCGGCGGACGACTGCTCGCCGCGCAGCAGCACCTCGTTGCCCACGATCACCCCGCGCAGCACCTGCGGATGCGCCCGCGCGGTGGCGGCGGCCAGCGCGATCTCGCGCGCATTCGCCGCCGGGTCGCGGCCGATCCACACGCCCATCAGCACCTTCATGCCGTAGCGGGCGGCGATGGCCGGCACCGCATCCAGCCCCTGGCCCTGCGAATAGGTGCGCACGCAGTCGAAGCGGCGCGACAGCGCCTTGAGGTCGGCGTCGATCTGCTGCGGCGAGATGAAGGTGGCCGGGTCGAACGGCGTCTGCCCCTCGCGGTGATACGGCGCGTAGGAGACGCAGGCAATGCGCGCGGACGGCGCGTCCGGCAGCTGCACCGGTCGCCCCGCCGACCACCACCACGCCAGCCCGAGCAGCGCGGCCAGCCCCAGCCCGAGCCAGACCGGCCAGTGCGATCGCGTGGAGGGCGTGGGCGCGGACGTCATGGCGTTCCCGGAGATGGCAAGCGCGCCAGTCTATCAGCGCGCTGCACGCCATCATCGCGGCCGGCCGGGCAGCGTGTCGGGCCGGCCGTTCAAGGGCCATCCGCTACACTCGTCGCTCACGCCAGTCTGGAGACACGATGCCTGTTTTTCGCCCCTCGCTCCGCCGCCTTCCGCTCGCCCGCCGCCTCGCCGGCGTGGCCATCATGGCGCTGGCGCTCGTGTACAGCGCTTCCGCGGCCAGTGCTTCGGCCAGCGACGCGCAGCGTGTCGCCTTCAAGCAGGCCTATGCCACCGCCCAGCAGGGCGGCGACGCGTGGCGCGCGCAGGCGCAGGGGCTGCGCGACTACGTGCTGTATCCGTATCTCGAAGGGGTCGCGCTGCAGCACGACGTGGCCACGCTCGACACCGCCCGCGTGCAGGATTACCTCACCCGTTATCCCGGGCTGATTCCCGCCGAGGACCTGCGCCGCGCCTATCTCGGCGAGCTGGCGAAGCGGCAGGACTGGACCGGCTTCCTCGCGCTGTACCGCGACGGCCTGGGCGACACGCTCGCCTGCGACGCACTGCAGGCGCGCATGGCGCAGGGCCAGCCGCTGGAGTTCGATCGCGATCTGGCCTCGCTGTGGCAGGATCCCTCGCTGCCGGCAGCCTGCGATCCCGTGCAGAGCGCCGCCTACGACGCCGGCCTGCTGACGCCGACGCGGCTGTGGGCGCGCATCGAACGCGCCGTGGCGGCCGGAGCCGGTGGCACGGTGGCCGCGCTGGCCAACTGGCTGCCCGATCGCGACGCGAAGACGGCGCAGCGCCTGGCGCTGGCGCTGCGCGATCCGGCCGCCGCCGCGACGCAAGCGGCGAGCTGGCCCGATACGCCACGCCACCGCAAGGCCGCGGTGCTCGCCCTGCAGCGGCTGGCGCGGAGGCAGCCCGGCGCCGCCGACCAGGCATGGCTCACGCTGCGCCAGCGCTTCGATTTCAGCGAGGACCAGCGCAACGACGTGCTGAACGCGCTGGCGCTGTTCCACGCCACCGACTTCGACGACAACGCGCTGCAGCGGCTGGTGCAGCTGCCGGCGGCAGCACAATCCGACGCCACGCGCGAATGGCGCGTGCGCGTGGCGCTGGCCAGGCAGAACTGGCGCGCCGTGCTGAAGGGCATCGACGCGCTCACTGACGAGCAGCAGCACGACGGCGAGTGGCGCTACTTCCGCGCCCGTGCGCTGGCCGAGCTGGGCAAGCCGGAGCAGGCCCAGGCGCAATTCGCCGCGCTGGCGAACGAGGCGACCTTCTTCGGTTTCCTTGCTGCCGATCGCGCGCACGCGCCGTATGCCCTGTGTCCCGGCACGCCGCCCGATGACGACGCGCTGGCCCGCTCGCTGCTGGCGGACCTCGGCATGCAGCGGGCGTTCGAGCTGTTTGCGGTCGACCTGCCGCGCGATGCGCGCCGCGAATGGGCACGCGCGCTGAGCGATCGCGACGAGGCCAGCCGCCGCGAGGCCGCGCTGCTCGCCTACCAGCGCGGCTGGTACGACCGCGCGGTGTTCACCTTCTCCAGCGGCGACGCGCTGCGGCTGTACGAGCAGCGCTTCCCGCTGGCCAGCCAGGACGGCGTGGTGCCGCAGGCCAGGCAGGCGGGCATCGATCCGGCGTGGGCGTATGCGATCGCCCGCGCCGAGAGCGCGTGGATGAGCGACGCCCACTCCGGCGCCGACGCGCGCGGCCTGATGCAGCTGCTGCCGGCCACCGGGGCACAGGTGGCGCGCCGCAACGACCTGCCGTGGAACGGCGCCGACTCGCTGTACGACCCGGCGGTGAACGTGCAGCTGGGCACGCGCTACCTCGCACAGATGGCGCAGCGCTACAACGGCGCGCCGTGGCTGGCCAGCGCCGCCTACAACGCCGGCCCCGGCAAGGTGGACCAGTGGCTGGCCGAGCGCGGCACGCTGCCGCCGGATGTCTTTACCGCCACCATCCCGTACAAGGAGACGCGCGAATACGTGGCGCGCGTGATGGCCTTCAGCGTGATCTACGACTGGCGCCTGTCCGGCTCCGCCGTACCGCTGGACCAGCGCCTGACGCCGATCGGCACCACCTACGTACCGCCCGCCGACGGCACCGTGCGCAAGGCGGTGAGCTGCCCGGCCGATGTCGACGCGGCACCGGCAGCCAGCCGCTCCAGCGCCGCGCCGGCTTCGCTGTCTGCCTCCTGACTTTCGACCCTGCGAGATCCACGCCCCATGACCCCACTGCGCCTCGTCATCCTCGGTGGCACCGGCTTCGTCGGTGGCCACCTGCTCAACCGCCTCGCCCGCGACGGTCACCAGCTCACCGTGCTCACCCGCAACCGCGAGAAGCACCGCGCCATCGGCGTGATCCCGGGCGTGCGCCTGCAGAGCACCGACGTGCACGATCCGGTGCAGCTGCGCGCGGCGTTCGAGGGTGCCGATGCGGTGATCAACCTCGTCGGCATCCTCAACACCTCCGGCCGCGAGACGTTCCAGCGCGTGCACGTGGAGCTGACCCGGCAGGTGATCGACGCGTGCAAGGCCGCCGACGTGCCGCGCCTGCACCAGATGAGCTCGCTCAAGGCCGGCCAGGGCCTGAGCCAGTACCTCAAGACGCGCGGTGAGGCGGAGGGCCTGGTGCGCCAGTCCGGGCTGGGCTGGACGCTGTACCAGCCCAGCGTGATCTTCGGCGACGGCGACGGCCTCGTCGGCCGCTTCGCCAAGATCCTCAAGCTGACGCCGGTGTTGCCGCTGGCGCGCACCAGCTCGAAGCTCGCGCCCACCTTCGTCGGCGACGTGGTCGAGGGGATCGCGCGCTGCGTGGCGGACGACAAGCTCTCGCTCGGCCGCAGCTTCGAGCTGTACGGCCCGCAGGTGCTGACGCTGGGCGAGATCGTCACCGCGATCCGCGACGCCGCCGGATTGCGCACGCGCATCCTGCCGCTGCCCGACGCGCTGGGCCGGCTGCAGGCGCAGGTCGCCGAGCTACTGCCGGGCAAGCCGTTCTCGCTGGACAACTTCCGCTCGCTGCGCACCGACTCGGTGGGCAAGGTCGACGGCTACGCCGCGCTGGGCATCGTGCCGCAGCCGTTCACGCCGTGGCTGGAGCGGCTGATCCACGGCCTGCCGCGCCAGCGCCGGCTGGATCACGCGCGCACGCTGCGCCGCTGAGAAGCTGCGGCGGGGCGAAGCGCTCCCGCGCCGACGTCGATCGATCCGCCGCGGAGTTCGGGCGACGTTTTCCGCAAAAGCGGGAGACAGTTGCGGCGTCGATGGATGAGCGACATCCGCTGCGGCACGGCGCGTCGCGCCGACGCGCCATCCCCAGCCTTCCCTCCGTGCCGCGGTAAGCGCGGCCCGGCGGGATCAATGCGCCGCGGCGGCGGCGTCTTTCGCCTCGCGCGCCTCGTGCGCCGTGGGTGCCAGCAGCAGCTCGCGCAGCTTGAGGTAGACCCCGTTGGTCCAGCCGAAGCCGATCACGTTGTCGGTGTAGCCGGCGGTAATTTTGACGTCCGCGTTGCCCGTCACCATGTTGTATTTCTCGCGGATGGTGCCGTCGGCGGCGAGGCTGCGGTCCACGGTGGCGGTGAACTTGGCGGCGAGGCGCCGCGCGTCGTCGTGAAAGCCGTAGGCGTCCAGCCCGTGCACCGCCAGCCAGTTGGTCGGCGCCCAGCCGAACGGTTCGTCCCACTGCGCGCCGCTGGCGTCGCCGCTCATCGCCAGGCCGCCCTTGCGCTCGAACAGCGCCAGCTGATCGCGCACCGCTTTCGCCTGTGCCGGTGTCGCCAGGCCCGCCCACAGCGGATAGAAGGTGGTGAGGTAGGGATCGTCGGAAGGCTGGCCCGTGCAGGTGTCGTAGTCCATGAACAGGCCGCGGTCGGCGCGCCACAAGTACTTGTTGATCGCTGCCTTGCGCGCCTGCGCCAGCTGCGCCCAGTGCGCCGCCTCGTCCGGCTTGCCCAGCCGCAGCGCGAAATCGTGCAGGTCGCGCTCGTAGCGGTACAGCAGGCTGTTCAAACCCACCGCCGCGTAGTGGTGCGTAGCGGCGCCGTAGGGGCCGAAGTGGAAGTTGGTGTCGAAGCCCGATTCGCGCATGGCGCGGTCGCCGGCGTAGTAGTCGGCGCTGAGCCGGTAGCCGTCAGCCCAGGCATCGGCGCACACGCGTGACGCGGCCAGATCACAGCTGGTGGTGGCCAATCGCGCGGCCTCGGCGGCGTCGGGATGCTCGCTGGCCTTCACCAGATAGCCGCGAAGCGGCGCCGGGTGCTTGAGCAGATAGCCGATCACGCCCTTGAAATAATCGGCGTTGCGCAGCTCCAGCACCGGGCCGCGGCCCAGATCCATGTAGCGCGCCAGGCCGGTGTCACCGGCGCGATGCGGCGGGCTCAGCCAGATCGCGTGGTCCTTCACCGCCAGCGGGTAGGCATGACGCAGCCACGCCGTGGCTGCGTCGGCATCGGCAAAGCTGGAGGGGTCATCCACCACCGCGCGCATCATCGAGCTGAGGAACGGCGGCTGCGAGCGGCTGAAGTAGTAGCTGCGGTTGGCGTTGAGCACGCCGCCGTAGTGGTCGATTTCGTAGAGGAAGTTCTCCACCATGCCGCGCGCCAGCGCCGTGCGGTGATCGGCGACCAGACCAAGCACGATGAAATAGCTGTCCCAGCCGTACATCTCGTTGAACATGCCGCCGGGCACCACGTACGGATGCGGCAGGTAGAGCAGGCCCTGCGCCGGCAGCGTGCGCGCGTCGATCTGGCCCAGCGCGGCAATCACCGTCGGCAGGCGGCGCACGTCCACCTTGCAGCGCTGCTGCGTGGTGGCCAGCGCGGCGGGCATCGGCACGTCGGCCGGCAGGTAGAGCACCGGCTCGGTGGCCACTTTCGGATCGACCAGCGAGGCGCAGTCGTCGGTGGCGCGGGTGAGCGTGCTCCACGCGCGGTCGATGTAGGCGCGGGTGCGCGCCGGATCGGGCGCATGGGTTGCCGCCGTGCCGGCGCTCGCGGCGGCGAACAGGGCGAGGGCAAACAGGCAACGGAGCGGAACCATCATCACGGGACATCCGATGGCAGTGACGAATGGGCCCGAGCATAACGCGCCGCGCCCCGCGTACCGATGCGGCCAGGCACGCATGGCAGAATGTGCGCATGCACACTTGCTACCTCGTCGGCGGCGCCGTCCGCGATCGCCTGCTCGGTCGCCCCGTGGTCGACCGCGATCACGTGGTGGTCGGCGCGCAGCCGGATGATCTGCTGGCACTGGGCTTTCGCCCGGTGGGCAAGGACTTTCCGGTGTTCCTGCACCCGCAGACCGGCGAGGAATACGCGCTGGCGCGCACCGAGCGCAAGACCGGCCGCGGCTACCACGGCTTCGCCTTCCACGCCGAGCCCACGGTGACGCTGGAGCAGGATCTGGCGCGGCGCGACCTCACCATCAATGCCATCGCGCAGGACGAGGCCGGCGCGCTGGTCGACCCTTACGGCGGCGTGCGCGACCTCGAAGCACGCGTGCTGCGCCACGTGTCGACGGCCTTCGTCGAGGATCCGGTGCGCCTGCTGCGCGTGGCGCGCTTCGCCGCGCGCTTCGCGCCGCTGGGTTTCCGCGTGGCGCCGGAAACGATGGCGCTGATGCGGCAGATGGTGGCCGACGGCGAGGTGGACCACCTGGTGCCCGAGCGCGTGTGGGCGGAGACGCGCAAGGCACTGGCCGAGGTGCAGCCCTCGGCGTTCCTGCGGGTACTGCGCGAAAGCGGCGCGCTGGCGGTGCTGTTCCCCGAGATCGACGCGCTGTACGGCGTGCCGCAGCGCGCCGAGTTCCATCC
>DASUJJ010000010.1:0-3510 GCA_036279335.1 Dyella sp. | reverse complement strand
CATGCCGGCTCGCCGTCGGACGCGTCGCGCCCCGCCAGCCGCAGCATCAGCGCGGTCACCACGAACATCACGATGAACAGCGCGAACGCCACTGCCGAGGCCGCGCCCAGGTTCCACCAGGTAAAGCCCACGTCGTACATCAGGTAGAGCACGCTCACCGTGCTCTGCAGCGGGCCGCCCTCGGTCATCACGTAGGGTTCGGCGAACAGCTGGAAGTAGCCCGACACGGTGAGGATCGCCACCATCAGCGCCGTCGGACGCAGCATTGGCGCGGTGATGTGGCGGAACTGCCGCCACGGCGAGGCGCCGTCGATGCGCGCCGCCTCGTACAGCGTCGAAGGAATCGCCTGCAGCCCGGCGAGGAAGATGATCATGTTGTAGCCGAAGTTCTTCCACACCGCGAACAGGATGATGGTGGGCATCGCCCAGTGCGGATCGCCCAGCCAGTCCACCGGATGCACGCCCAGCGCGTCGAGCAGCGCGTTGACCACGCCGTACCGGGTGTTGAACAGGTAGCGCCAGATGATCGCCACCGCCACCACGGTGGTCACCACCGGCGCGAACAGCGCGGTGCGGAAGAACGCCTGCGCCCGTGCCAGCGGCGAATTCAGCAGCAATGCGCCACCCAGCGACACCGCCATCGACAGCGGCACCGCCACCGCCACGAAGTACACCGTGTGGCCCAGCGCCGCCCAGAACAGGGGTTGCTGCACCAGCGCGAGGTAGTTGTGCAGGCCGATGAAGCGCAGGTTGTGCAGGTCGGCCAGCGCGTAAAGATCGTAATCGCTGAGGCTCAGCACCAGCGCGCCCAGCACCGGCAGCGCGAAGAACACGCCGATCACCACCAGCGCGGGCGCCAGGAACAGCCAGGCGGTGCGCGGCGGGTTCATCGCGTGCCCTCGCGGCGGGCCAGCACCCAGCGGCGTTTTTCCAGAATCGCGTCGACGCGATCATCCAGCTCGGCGCAGGCCTGGTCGATCGTCAGCTCACCGGCGATCACCCGCGCGGCCATCAGCTGCATTTCGTTGGCGATGCGCTCCCACTCCGGCACCGGCGGCGTCGGCTTGACGTGTTCGAGCTGCTCGCGGAACGCGCGCGCCTGCGGATCGTGGCTGAGCTCGCCGCCGTCCCAGGCGCTGCGCCGCGGCGGCATGTCGCCCACCAGGGCGTAGAAGCGCTGCTGCACCTGCGGCTGCGAGAGGTATTCGATCAGCGCCCACGCGGCGTCCTTGTGCGTCGAGTGGCGGAACACCACCAGGCTGGCGCCACCAGCCGCGCCGGCGCCGGGGCCGTCCGGCCCGGGCAGGCGCGCGGTGGACCAACGGTCCTGCTGGTCCGCCGGCAGCCGCGCGCGAAACTCGCCGATGTTCCACGGCCCGGACAGATAGAACGCGTACGTGCCGCGGCCGAACTCCTCCCACGGATTGCCGGCCACCACGTTGCTGATCGCCGGCGCCTGCTGCAGGCGAAACGTGTCGACGTAGAAGGCCAGCGCGCGCTTGAACCCGGCGCTCTCGAAGTTGCCGTAGCGGTTGCCGTCGCGTAGCAGCGGCTCGTCCTGCTCCAGCGCCAGCGCCATCAGCTGCTGGTATTCGTTGGTGGGCAGCAGGATGCCGTAGCGGTGCGCGGCCGGGTCGCTCAGCGCGGCGAGCATGCGGCGCCATTGCGCCCAGTCGCGCGGCGGGTGGTTGAAGCCGGCGGCCTTGAGCAGGTCGACGCGATAGAACAGCAGCCGCGTGTCGACGTACCACGGCACGCCGTAGAGCCGGCCGTCGATCACGTTGGTGGCCCAGATGCTGTCGAAATAGTCGGTCGGTGCCACGATGGCCGAGCTGCGCACGCGCGCATCCAGCGGTTCCACCGCATCCAGCGCCACCATCTCCGGCAGCCAGGTGTTGCCCAGCTGCATCATGTCCGGCATCGAGCCGCCGGCGTAGGCGGTGAGCAGCTTCTGGTGCGCGGCGCTGAGCGGCAGCTGCTGCACGCTGACGGTGATGTCCGGATGGGCGCGTTCGAACTCGGGCAGCAGCGCCTGCACCGCTTCGCCTTCGCGGCCGAAGGTCCAGAACTCCAGCGTCTGCGTGGAGCTGGGGGGACGCTCGCAGCCGGCCAGCGCGCCCGCGCCCAGCGCGGCCAGCAGCACGCCGCGCGCAAGCCCATGCCACGGGGCTCGCGGGCGTGCCCGCACGATCACGGCGTGGCCGGCTCCGGCGCTGCCAGCCAGCCGCCGCGGAAGCCCGCGCGCTGCAGGCCCCGACGGATGTACGGATTCTTTTTCATCACGTTCCATACGAAGCCGCTGCGCCAGTTCTCGATCATCAACAGGATCGGGCCCTGGTCGATACCCAGCTGCTCGGTATCGACCCAACCCAGCCCGGGCACCAGTTTGCCCGTACGCAGGGTGGTCTGGGTATGGAAGCTGAGGTTGAACGCATCGACGAAGCCGTAGCGGTCGTAGATGAACTTGCCGTAGCGCTGCTTCATCTGCGCCAGCGCGGGGATCACGATTTCCGGCGCGAAGGCGATCGAGCCGCCGGCGGCGGTCGGCGCGATGGTGCCGTCGTCGGAGATGTAGTCCAGCCCGGCGCCGCGGGCGGTGTAGCCGTGGAATTTCTTCTCGCCCTGCGCGCTTTTCACCACGAAGCCGCCGGGACCGTTGCTGGCGGTGAGCCCCCACACGTTCTTGCCGTAGCCGGTCCAGCCGCCGGGATTGGCGATCGCGTAGTTGCGCTGGCTGTAGGTGGCGCGGCGGCCGTTCTCGAAGTAGTCGAGGTTGTGGCGGCGGTTCCAGTCGTCACGGATGCCGCGAAAGTCGACCCACGACTCGGTGTACTGATGCCCGAACAGCGGCGCGAAGTTGAGGAAGGTCTGCCCGTAGAACGTGCCCCAGGTGGTGTCGTTGGTGGACGACCACGCCTTCCACGCCGCCGCGTCCACCGGGTGCGTGGGCGAACCCAGCGCCAGGATGTAGACCAGCTTGCCCTCGTTGTAGCCCTTCCAGTCGGCCGGGATGAACTTGCCGCCCGGCGTCCAGCCCATGCTGATCAGCGGCGGGCGCGGCTGCATCCACGGCCACTCCACCGCACGGTAGATGGCGTCGGCCAGCGCGCGGATCTGCGCTTCCTCGGGCGTGGCGCGGTCGTAGTACGACTGCGCGAACAGCACGCCAGCGAGCAGCAGCGTGGTGTCGACGCTGGAAAGCTCGGTCCAGCGGCCTTCGCGCTTGCCGGTCTGCATGTCGAGGAAGTGATAGAAAAAGCCGTGGTAGCCCGCCGCGTCATCCTCGCTGGCGTTCTGCGGCGCGTCGTGGAAGAACTGCAGCGTGGCCAGCGTGCGCGCCACCGCCTGCTCGCGCGTGATGTAGCCGCGTTCCACGCCGATGCCGTACGCGGTAAGGCCGAAGCCCACCGCGGCAATGCTGGAAAACGATTCGCCCGGATAGTGATCCGGCACCATTCCGGTGACCGGGTCGGCGCTGTCCCAGAACCAGCGGAAGGTGCGCTGCTCCAG
>DASUJJ010000009.1:0-5202 GCA_036279335.1 Dyella sp. | reverse complement strand
CACCCCCGAGCTGCGGCTGGTCACCGGCTACGCCATCTGCGTGGTGGCGGTGCTGATCGTCGGCGCGCTGCTCCATGCGGTATTTCGCCGACTGGTGGCCGGCGCCGGGTTGTCCGGTCCGGACCGGGCGCTGGGCATGCTGTTCGGCTTTGTGCGCGGCGTGCTGCTGGTGGCGCTCATGGTGTTCCTGCTCGGCTTCACCGCGGTGACCCGCGAGCCGTGGTGGCGCCGGTCGCTGCTGCTGCCGCAATTCCAGACGGTGGCGATTGCCGTGGGGCATCACCTGCCGGCAAGCGCGGGGAAGTATCTGCATCCGTCGCCCGACGTGCTGGACGGACTGCCGACGCTGCCGGAGATGTCCGGTGCGGCCAACCTCAAGGGCGTACGCGAGGTGCTCGACGCGCGCGGCGCTGCCTCCACCCCCTCGCTGGGCGACCTGCAGACCGCCTTGCGCGGGCAGTCGCGCGCACCCACATCGTCATCCTCCGCGCCACCGCCATCGGCACCCGCCAAGGCAGACCCGGCGGACGTGTCCTCGCATCCGTAATCGCAACATCCACGCAGGCGTAAACCATCATGTGCGGAATCATCGGCATTGTCGGCATCACCGAGGTCGCCTCGGCGCTCTATGACGGCCTCACCGTATTGCAGCACCGCGGCCAGGACGCCGCGGGTATTGCCACCGTGGATGGATCCCGCCTGCGCCTGCACAAGGGCAACGGCTTGGTGCGCGACGTGTTCAACGAGAACTCGATGGTGCGCCTGCGCGGGCGCATCGGCATCGGCCACTGCCGCTATCCCACCGCAGGCTCCGAAGGCGCCGACGAGGCGCAGCCGCTGTACGTGAACTCCCCCTACGGCATCGCGTTTGCGCACAACGGCAACCTGATCAACACCGAGTCGCTGCGGCGCGAGATGTTTCACGAGGACCGCCGCCACATCAACACCGACTCCGACTCCGAGGTGTTGCTGAACGTGCTGGCGCATGAGCTGCAGATCCAGGAGCGGATGACGCTCACGCCCGACCACATCTTCAAGGCGGTGGCCGGCGTGCATGCGCGCGCCCGCGGCGGCTACGCCTGCATCGGGCTGGTGCTGGGCTACGGGCTGATCGCCTTCCGCGATCCCAACGGCATCCGTCCGCTGGTGCTGGGCGAGCGCATTACCGGCGAAGGGCGCGAGTACGCGGTGGCGTCCGAATCGGTGGCGCTGGACGTGCTGGGCTTCAAGCGCGTGCGCGACATCGCGCCGGGCGAGGCGGTGATCATCACCGACGACGGCCAGCTGTTCAGCCGTCACTGCGCCGAGCGCGCCACGCACGCGCCGTGCATCTTCGAGTACGTCTACCTGGCTCGCCCCGATTCGATGATCGAGGACGTGTCGGTGTACAAGGCGCGTCTGCGCATGGGCGAGAAGCTGGCGCAGAAGATCATGCGCCTGCGTCCGGACCACCGCATCGATGCGGTGATTCCGATCCCCGACACCGCACGCACCGCCGCCAGTGCGCTGGCCGGCGCGCTCGGCGTGCCGTTCCGCGAGGGCCTGGTGAAGAACCGCTACGTGGGCCGCACCTTCATCATGCCGGGGCAGGGCGACCGCGTGAAATCGGTGCGCCGCAAGCTCAACGCGGTGGACCTGGAATTCCGCAACAAGAACGTGCTGCTGGTCGACGACTCGATCGTGCGTGGCACCACCTCGAAGCAGATCATCCAGATGGCCCGCGACGCCGGCGCCAGGAACGTCTACTTCGCCTCGGCCGCGCCGCCGGTGCGCTATCCCAACGTCTACGGCATCGATATGCCCTCGGCCACCGAGCTGATCGCCGCCGGCCAGACCGAGAAGGAAGTGGAAGCCCAGCTCGGCGCCGACTGGCTGATCTACCAGGATCTGGAAGACCTGATCTGGGCCGTACAGGACGGCAACGAAGCGCTGAAGCACTTCGACACCTCGTGCTTCTCCGGCGAATACGTCACCGGCCTGGAGAAGGAATACCTGCAGCAGATCGAGCTGATGCGCTCGGACGACGCCAAGGCCGCGCGCCGCACGGCGTGAGAGCGTCGCTTGTCGCATCAACCATCGGCAAGCGGGCGGCCGCCCAGGTTCTGGGCAATGCGCCAGAGCACGCCGGAGGGGTCGGTCATGCAGAAGTCGCGCATGCGCCACGGCCGATCCTCCGGCTGGTCAAGGCGGATGTCGTAGCGCTCGACGATGCGCTCATTGCGCAGGTGTTGGTGCCAGGCATCGACGTCGGCCACCAGCAGATGCATGACAAAGTTGTCGGCGTGGCCAGGGCGGTAAAAGTCCTGCAGCAGGAAGCTGCACTCGCCGGCGGCGAAATAGGCGACGCCATCGCCCTCGGATTTCTCCTCGAAGCCGATGTCGGCGTAGAAGCGCCGCGACAGCGCATAGTCGCGCGCCGGGACAAAGGCCTTGATTTCGATGGTGGCGAGGCGATCCATGCGTAGGCTCCAAACGAATGACGAGCGATGACTATGCCGTTTTCGCCCTACCTCGGCCATTGACCCGGACGCCCTTCCAGACTTGCCGCGATGAATGATCTGCACGCCGCCGCCAAGCGCTGCCTCGATGCCGCCGACCCGGCCGACAAGCTGCGCCTGACCCACGCCACCTGGCAGGCGCTGTTGGCCGGCGAGCTGGCGCCTGATGACGCCGCGCCGGCGCCGCTGCCGATTGGTGCGCCCGGTCGCCCCGCGCGGCCCGTATTGGTCTCGGCGCGACAGGTACCGCAGCGCGGGCTGGGCACGCCGGAAGGGCGCGCGGCGCTGGTCCACGCCGTGGCGCACATCGAGTTCAACGCGATCAACCTGGCGTGGGATGCGGTCTACCGCTTCCGCGGTATGCCTACCGACTACTACCGCGACTGGGCCAGCTGCGCGCACGACGAGGCGCGCCATTTCGCCCTGCTGAGCGAGCGGCTGGCCGAACTGGGCCACGCCTACGGCGAATTCGATGCGCACAACGGCCTGTGGGAAATGGCCGAGAAGACTGCCCATCGCGACACCGCGCGCATGGCGCTGGTACCGCGCGTGCTGGAGGCGCGCGGGCTGGACGTGACGCCGGGCATGATCGAGCGCCTCACCGGCGCGGGCGACACGCGTACTGTGGAGATCCTGCAGCTGATCCTGCGCGAGGAAGTCGCCCACGTCGCCGCCGGCACGCGCTGGTTCCACTGGTGCTGCGCACGCGACGGCATCGAGCCGCGCACTACCTTCATCGAGCTGCTGCGCACCTACATGGGCGCCAGCCTGCGCGGTCCGTTCAATCGGCCGGCGCGCCTGCAGGCGGGCTTCGACGAGGCCGAAATGGATCAGCTGATCGCACTGGCCTCCGCGGGCTGATCGTTGCGCTGCAGCTTTTGTCTCCGCGCCGGGCCGAGTAGGTTCAGGGAACTCGCCGCCGTCCTGCCCCCGGGCCACACGGCCCGCTGCCGACGCGACGTCACCCCACGGAGGATGTCCGATGCTCAGTGTGTCCGAGTCAGTTGAACTCAATGCGCCTGCCGAAGCCGTCTGGAACACGGTCGGTGATTTCGGTGCCGCGCAGCGTTATCTCGCGGTGGTGGAGCGCTGCGACCTGTCCCACCACGGCAGCAGCACCGAGCGATTGCTGCATCTCAAGGGCGGTGGCAGCGTGCGCGAGCGGCTGGTGTTGTCCAATGACGAAGATCGCTCGCTGCGCTACACCATCGTCGAGTCGCCGCTGCCGGTGGCCGACTACGTCAGTACCGTACGCGTCGATCCTGTCGACGACGCGCGCTGCCGCGTCACCTGGGCCTCCACGTTCGAGCCGCGTGACAGCAGCGATGCCGAGGCCCGCGAGGCAATCACCGGCATCTACCGGATGGGCTTCGACGGCCTGCGGCAACTGCACGAGACGGCTTGATCGCGCCTCCAATCATCCAGCCAGGAGATAACGCCATGCCGAAATTCCTCATCGAACGCGAGATTCCCGGCGCCGGCCAGCTCACCGCGGAACAGCTCAAGGGCATCTCGCAGACCTCCTGCGGCGTGCTCAACACCATGGGGCCGCGCATCCAGTGGGTGCAGAGCTACGTCACCGACGACAAGATCTACTGCGTCTACATCGCCCCGGACGAAGCCACCGTGCGCGAGCATGCAAAACAGGGCGGCTTTCCCGCCAACAAGGTCACCCCGATCCACAGCGTGATCGATCCGACCACGGCCGAGTGACCGCACAGCGAAATCCCGGGAACACAAAAAAGCCGGCGCAAGGCCGGCCTTTTCGTCGAATTTTGGTCGGGGAGACAGGATTCGAACCTGCGACTTCTACGTCCCGAACGTAGCGCTCTACCAGGCTGAGCTACACCCCGTGGGAGCCGCGCATTCTAGCGGTGCCCCCGGGTCTTGGCAACAGGGGGCAGGGTGTCGCGAGCGCCCGTGCGGCGCGGAGGCGCGGTGGCCTTCTGCTAATCTTGCGCGCTGCCGTTTCACGGCCATCCGCCACCGCAAAACAGAGGATTCCATGGCGCTTACCCCGGCCCGCACCATGCCCGGCGTGCTCGAGCTGTTGCCGCTCGACCAGATCGCGTTCCAGCGCATGCTCGACGTGATCCGCCGCAACTACGAGCGCTTCGGCTTCCTGCCGATCGAGACGCCGGTGATCGAGTATTCCGACGTCTTGCTGACCAAGACCGGCGGCGAGACCGAGCGTCAGGTGTATTTCGTGCAGTCCACCGGTGCGTTGAACGCCGAGAAGGACGCCGAGGGCGTGCCCGAGCTGGCGCTGCGCTTCGACCTCACCGTGCCGCTGGCCCGCTACGTAGCCGAGCACGAGCGCGACCTGAGCTTCCCGTTCCGCCGCTACCAGATGCAGCGGGTCTACCGTGGCGAACGCGCCCAGCGCGGCCGCTTCCGCGAGTTCTACCAGTGCGACATCGACGTGATCGGCAAGGACAGCCTCTCGGTGCGCTACGACGCCGAAGTGCCGGCGGTGATCTACAGTGTGTTCCGCGAGCTCAACGTGGGCGCGTTCACCATCCAGATGAACAACCGCAAGCTGATGCGCGGCTATTTCGAGAAGCTGGGCATCGCCGACGCCGAGCAGCAGATGCTGGTGCTGCGCGAAGTGGACAAGCTGGACAAGCGCGGCCCCGACTACGTGCGCGATACGCTCACCGGCGAGGCGTTTGGCCTGAGCGCCGAGGTGGCCAACCAGATCCTC
>DASUJJ010000008.1:0-2253 GCA_036279335.1 Dyella sp. | reverse complement strand
TCTACCGGCCCGGCCGCTGGAGCGACGAAGCGATCCGCGAAGAGCACGCCTTTGCGCAGGAGCTGATGGACGCGGAGATCCCGGTGGTGGCGCCGCTGCGCGTCGACGGCCACAGCCTGCTGCAGCACGGCGGTTATCGCTATGCCCTGTCGCCGCGCCACGGCGGGCGCGCACCGTCGCTGGAATCGCGCGACCAGCTGGAATGGCTGGGCCGGTTGATCGCCCGCATGCACTCCGTGGGCGCACGCACGCCGTTCGCGCATCGCGGCCGGCTGGATCGCGACACGATGGTGCGCCAAAGCGTGCAGGCGGTGCTCGACTCCACTCTGCTGCCGTCGTCGCTGGCGCACGGCTACCGCGCCGCCAGCGCGCGACTGGACATTGCCATCGCGCAGCGGCTGGACGCGGTCGGTCCGGTGCGCACGCTGCGCCTGCACGGCGACTGCCATCCCGGCAACGTGCTGTGGACCGACGCCGGTCCGCACTTCGTCGACCTGGACGACGCCCGCACCGGCCCGGCCGTGCAGGACCTGTGGATGCTGGCCAACGACGAGGCCGCCATGCGCGCCCTGCTCGACGGCTACACCACCATGCGCGAATTCGACGAGTCCGAGATGGCGCTGGTGCCGGTGCTTCGCGCGATGCGCCAGCTGCACCACGCCGGCTGGATCGCCGAGCGCTGGCACGATCCGGCGTTCCCGCTGGCGTTTCCGTTCGCCGCCGAATCGCGCTGGTGGGAGCAGCACATCGCGGACCTGCACGAACAGGCCGACGATCTGGAATGATGCGCTGCCCGCTCCGGCCGGTGGCAGTGGCTGCTGCCGTGAGGCGGTTACATCGCCCGGAGCGTCGCGGCTGAAGCCGCTCCCACCAAAAGCGGTTCGCTGCGGCATGATTTCTCGCTGCACTGAGCGTGGCGGGAGAGGCTCAAGCGCCGATCTGTTTCGCAGCTTCTGAGTCAGATATCTCCCACCATCGACACCGTCAAACCCTTGCCCCGGAGCACTGCATGCGTTCGTTCTTCTTCCGCCTGATCGGCATCCTCGAAATCGCCGGCGGCTTTCTCGGCGTGGTGGCGAGCGTGCGCCGGCTGCTGCCGCTGGGCTCGACCTACGAGACGCTGATGGCGCTGATCGCGCTGGCGGTGTTCGGTTTCATCCTGGTCGCCGGCGTGCTGCTGGTGGAAGGCAGCGAGCGCGGCGTGGCGCTGTCGCGGGTGGCGCAGCTGCTGCAGCTGCCGCTGCTGGCCACGCCGGTGCTGAGCTACGCGCTGCACGCGGGTGCGTTCGTCAACGTGTTCGCCACGCTGCAGAGCACACCGCGGCTGGGCATCGACTGGCACGTGGGCGGCCACGGTTTCGTGCTGGCGCTGGCCGGGCCGGCGGTGTCGCGCGTGGGCATCAACCTGCTCGCGCTGCTGTCGTGGCTGGTGCTGCGGCTGCGCTGATCGCTCCACCCCCTTACTGCGGAGACACCCATGGCACGCCCCAACTACTTCGAACTGCCGGCCACCGACCTCGCGGCATCCAAGGCCTTCTACACCGCAGCGTTCGGCTGGTCGCTGGCCGACTTCGGCCCCAGCTACGCGGCCACCACCACCGGCGATGTCGACGTGGGCCTGCAAGGTGATCTGAGCGAAGCGCCGACGGCACCGCTGCCGGTGATCGAGGTGGACGATCTGGACGCGGCGCTGGTCGCGGTCACCGCCGCGGGCGGCAACATCGTGCGGCCCACCTTTGGCTTTCCGGGCGGGCGCCGCTTTCATTTCCGCGACCCGCACGGCAACGAGCTGGCGGTGATGCAGGCGGACTGAGCGCGGGCGACAGGCCGCTTGCCGACCGCGAGCGCCGCCGGCTGTCCCTACGCAGCCGCTAGAATGCGGCGATGAACACGCCGATCAACCCGCCCGCGACGCCCGCCGAACTCCCCGTCATCCGCCTCAAGTCCGATCGCCCGCCGGGTCACCCGTGGGTGTGGTCGGCGCAGGTCTACAAGCCCGAAGGCCGTCTCCCGCCGGGCAGCGTGGTGGAGGTGCATGACGCGCGCGGGCGCTTCGTCGGCCGCGGTTTCTGGAACGGCCACGCGCGCATCGCGCTGCGGCTGCTTTCCAACGATGCCGCCGAAAGCATCGGCCCGGACTGGATCGCCGCGAAGATCGCCCGCGCCGTGCAGCTGCGCCGCGAGCTGCTGCAGCTGGACGCGGTGAGCGACGCCTGGCGCGTGGTGCACAGCGAAGGCGACGGGCTGTCCGGC
>DASUJJ010000007.1:0-6677 GCA_036279335.1 Dyella sp. | reverse complement strand
CTTGCCGGTCATGCGCCCGCGCAGCTGGTTGACCGCGGTGAACGGCACCAGCGTCGGCTCGCCGTGGCGCGCGCAGGCTTCGCGCAGGGCGGCCACCGAGGCGGCGTCGAGCACGTAGTGGAATTCCATCTCGGCCAGCTGGCGCTGCGGTGGCAGTTGGCCCAGCGCGAGGCCCGGCAGCAGCGGCGCGTCCAGGTTGGCCTGCAGGCGCCGCGCGATCCGCTGGATCAGCGCCGGTCGCTCGCGTTCGTCCAGCGGCACGCCGGCCTCGCGCAGCTCGCGGTCGATCAGGTCCAGCTGCAGCGTCATCGGCTCGCCGATGGTGCGGTGCTCGAACATCGCGTGCAGCGCGTTGCCGATGTCGGCGCCGCGGATCGCCGCCAGCGCCTGCAGCTCCGGATGCGGCGGCGCGGGTTCGACCACCGGCAGCGCGGCATCCAGCGCCTCGGCCAGCGCGTCGGTCACCGGCGCCTCGTCGCTGGCGGCGGCGTCTTCCAGCGTGCCGTCGTGGGCGCCACGGATCAGGGTGGAAAAGCTGTAGACGCGCGCATCGGGATGCGCCGGCGGCTCCCGACGCGCGATGCGCTCGCCCTCCGGCGGCGCCTCCAGCGCGAGGCGAGCGGCACGCCAAGGCCAGCCGTCGACGGACCAGCCCAGCTGCGGTGCCGTGGCGGCGAGGTCGAGGCCGCCCGCCTGCGCGGCGAGCAGGCGTTCGATCGACACGTCCAGCGGCGCGCGCGCCGGGTCGCGCAACGGCTTGTCACTGCGCGCGTCGGCCGGCCGCTCCGGCGGCAACACATAGACGTGGCAGGCGTACACGGCGCGGGTCAGCGCCACGTAAAGCACGCGGAAGCGCTCGTCCTGGCCTTCGCGGTCGTACTGCGCCTTGGCCGCCTTGCCGAAGCCGATCACGCGGCGGCCGCACAGCGGCTCGTCGATCACCGGCGTAGTGTCCTGGCCGCTGCGCGTGTGGTCCCACATCAGCGGCAGGAACACCACGTTGAACTCCAGCCCCTTGCTGGCGTGCAGGGTCATCAGGCGCACGCGCTGGGCGTCCGATTCGATACGCAGCTGCTGCTCGTCCGCCGCATCACCGCCGGCGGCTTCGCCTTCGCGCTGGCGGGCGAACCACGCCAGCAGCTGCTCGCTGCCGTGCAACTGCTCGGACTGCGCCTGCAGCAGTTCGCCCAGGTGACGCAGGTCAGTGAGCATGCGCTCGCCGTCATCGCCGGCCAGCAGCGCGGGCGCGGCGCGTTCGATCAGCACGCGCACCACCGCCAGCACGCCCTCGCGCTGCCAGCGCGCGCGCCACTGCTGGAATTGCTGCTCGTAGTCGAGCCAGGCCTCGGGCTGCTCGCGCAGCGCTTTCAGCGTGTGGAACGACAAGCCGTACAGCCGCGTCGCCAGCGCCGCGCGCACCGCGCCCTCGTCGCTGGCGTGGTCGATGCCGTAGAGCAGGATCTGCAGCTCGCGCGCCACGTCGAGCGCGAACACGCTGGAGCGGCCGGCGCCCACGCAGGGCACGCCCAGGCGCTGCAGTCGCGCGCGCAGGTCGACGATGTCCTGGTTGCCCGGCAGCAGCACGGCGATGTCACCGGGCTGCACGGCGCGATTACCGATGCGATGCCGGCCGTCGGCGAGCAGCGCGGCGATCTGCTGCGCGCAGGCGTCCAGCGCGGCGCGCGAGCGCTCCGGCACGGACGCCGGATAGTCCGGCTGCGCGTGCAACTGCAGCGGCTGCGCCACGGGCGCACCATCGACGGTATAGGGCGCGTCGTCGCGACGGCCGCTGGCCTTGACCGGCTCCACGCGGATGCGTCCGTCCGCGTCGGCGCCCAGCCCATCGCCCACCGCCGCATAGAACTGATTCAGCGCGGCCACCAGCGTGCGTGAGGAGCGGTGGTTGGTGTCCAGCCGCAGCACCTGGTCGGCGCCGTCGGCGGCGCGCAGGTAGGTGTGGATGTCGCCGCCGCGGAAGCGGTAGATCGCCTGCTTGGGGTCGCCGATCATCACCAGCCGCCCGCGCGCCGCGCCGCCCGCGTCGCTGTAGATCGCGCGCAGGATGTCGTACTGCTGGCCGTCGGTGTCCTGGAACTCGTCCACCAGCGCCACCGGCCATGCCGCGTGCAGGCGGTCGGCCAGCGCGCGATCGTCGCGCGCCAGCGCGCTGCCGACGCGGGCGATCAGCTCGTCGAAACTGAGCTGGCCGCGCGCGGCGAGGCGCTCCTCGCGCCACGCGTGCACCTGCGCTAGCCAGCCTTGCCAGGCGCGCACGTGATCGGCCATCGCGGCGTATTCGAGAACGCGCCCAGCGCGCGTGGCGAAGGCCAGCAGTTCGCGCGTGGCGGACGCGCTCAGCGCATCGGTGGAAAGCTGCTCGTGGGCCTCCGCTTCGGCCGCGAGCAGGTTGGCGATCACGGAGACCTTGGGCGGCTCGCCGCGATCGCGCAGCCACTGCGCCAGCGCCTGCAGTGCATTCTTCAACGCAGTTTTGCGCGGCAGGAAGTTGGCCTTGTCAGCGGCGAACGCGTCCAGCGCGCCGGCGCGCGCGGGCGGCAGTTCGGCATCGAGGCAGGCGGCGTCCGGCGCCCACAGCGCCACGCCGGGCTGCAGATAGGCCTTGAGCTGGCGGCGCAGCGCGGCCAGCGACGCGGGCGCTTCCGGCACGGCCACCTCGCCTTGTTGCAGCCGGCGCCACAGATCGGCCGCCCATTCGTCGAGCAACGCCTCGGACGCCACCATCTCGCCCAGCTGGAAGCCGCCGCCGCTCTCGAACGGATAGTCCGTGAGGATCCGCCGGCACAGGCTGTGCAGCGTGCCGACCGGCGCCAGGTCCAGCTCGGCTTGGGCGAGGCGCAGGCGCAGGCGGTCGCGCTCGGCCTGCGCCGGATCGTCCTGCCAGCGCGCCTGCAGCCAGAGGAGATCGGCACCGACGACGCTGGCGGCGACGCCGGCCTGCCAGTCCGCCGCGGCCATCTCGCCCCATACCAGCTTGGCGCGCAGGCGTTCGCGCAGCTCCTGTGCCGCGGCGTCGGTGAAGGTGGTGACCACCACGGCGCGCGGGCTCAGGCCCTGCTCCAGCAGCAGGCGCAGGTAGAGCGCGGCGATGGTCCAGGTCTTGCCGGTGCCGGCGCTGGCCTCGATCAGCGTGCGGCCGTCGCCGGCCAGCTGCAGGCGGGTCCAGTCCAGCGCGGGCGCGTGTTCGGCGGTGCCGCTCATGCGCTCACCGCGTGCAGGGTGGAGAACTCGATCAGCGCCGCGAGCCGCCCGGCCAGTGCCTGCAGCTCGGCGTGATGCGGCTGGCCCGCGGCGAAATTCATCTCGCCGGCGAGCAGGCGCGCGTAGCCGGGGGCGTAGTCGCGTTCGCCGGTGTTGAAACCGCCCTCCCATGTCTGCCGTGCGGCGTCGGGCTTGTCGTCCAGTGCGGCCCAGCTGGTGCGCGGGAAATACGCCAGCGGCTGGCGCTGCGCCTCTCGCCAGATCGACAGCAGCGCGGCGACGCGAGCGGCCAGCACGTCACGCATCGCACGCGCGGCAGGCGGCGCCGCGGCCAGCAGCGCCTCGTCCCAGCGGTTGAACGGCGCGCCCACGTCGGCTTCCTCGTCGGCCGTGAACACCGCCACCCGCACCGGCGTGGCGGCATCGACCGCCAGCCGCAGCAGCGCCCACTCCAGAAACAGCGGCACGCGCTGGGCGAAGGTGAGCGACTCGGGCTTCTTGCCGGGCCACGCTTCGAACAGCCACAGCGCGTCGTCGGTGGCGAATACGCGCTCCAGCGCGCCTTCCACCACGTGCTCCCCCACCGCCAGCGTCAGCGCACGCGGCTGGCGCTGGGGCGCAGCTCCGGCAAACAGCGGGTGCGCCTGCGCCGCCCGCAGCAGCGCGTTCACGGCGTCGCGTTCGGCCGTCCAGGCGGCCAGACCGAGCCGGCCGCCGGGGAGCATGCCGCTGAGCCGCAGCCACGCCGGCGGCGGCTCCGGCAGCTCGAAGCAGCCCGCGCCCAGCGCATCGAAGAACAGCCGTCGCCCCACCTGATCCAGCGCGCTGAAGCCGGGCTGCAGCGGTTCGTCGGCCTGCAGACGATCGTCTTCCAGCGCATCAAGTCGGATGTTGAGCTGCTGTGCCAGCAGCTGCCGCGCCGGATCGCGGAAGTACGCCTGCACCTCGCGCAGGGCGATGGGGCCGCTTGCTTCAGCGCCGGCGCTTTCACCATCGCGATCGAGGAAGGGCGACATCGCCGCACCGCGCACCATGCCGGCGGAGCCGCCGTCGAAGGTGAACAGACGCGGATCGCTGCCGTCGAAGTAGCGCCGGTCGAACGGCTGCAGCGGATGCTTGATGCGCCACGGCCGGCGGACCGTGCGGGGCTCACCCGGAGCGGGCGGCTTATCGTCCTCGTCCGCGTCGACGGCGCGCAGCCCGGCCTGGTCGTCCAGGCACTGCAGCAGCTCGGCCAGCGGCGCAGCCGGGTTGCGCGGCTTGCCGTCGCGCACGCCTTCGCCGAGGTAGGACAGGTGCAGCACCTCGCGCGCGGCCATCACGGTTTCCAGAAACAGGTAGCGATCGTCGCTGCGCACGTCGCGGTCGCCCAGGCGGCGGTGGCGCTGCATCAGGTCCAGCCCGGCGTCGCCGGGGCTGCGCGGGAACTCGCCGTCGTTGAGGCCGAGCACGGCGATCACCCGGAACGGGATCGCGCGCTGCGGGACCATGCCGCAGAAGGTGACGCCGCCGAGCAGGAAGCGCTGGCGCTCCGGCGCGGCGGCCAGCCGCTCGCGCAGCACCTCGCGCACCACGGAAAACTCCAGCAGCGGGTCGAGCCCGCAGTCGGCCGTCTCCACCTTGGTCGCCTGCAGGAAGCGGCGCAGCAGCGACAGCGCTTCCACCGCGTCGCGATCGCGCGGGTCGATGCGGAACAGCGTGTCGAGCAGGCGCTCCAGCCGCGTGGCCCAGGCCGAGGCAGTGCGCGGCTCGGAGGCGTCGCGATGCAGCTCGGCCAGCGCCAGCAGCACGCGATCCAGCGCGCCGAGGATCGCCGCCTGCGGACCGTGCACGCCTTCCACCGGCCACAGCTCGCCGTCGGGCAGCGCCCAGCCGTGCTCGCCGGTGTCGGCGTCGCCCAGCACGTAGCCGGCGAGCAGGCGATCCATGCCCCAGGCAAAGGTGTGCTCGTCGATACCGGGCACGCCGAAGCCCTCGCGGAAGGCGCCGTCCAGCGCCCAGGCCACGCGGCCCTGGCGCAGCCAGCGCGCCAGCGTCTCCAGGTCACCTTCGCTCAAGGACAGCGCGCGCGCCACTTCCGGCAGCTGCATCAGGTCGAGCAGCTCCGGCGCAGTGAGGCGCGACTCGGGCACCGACAGCAGCCGGCTGAAGGCGTCGAGCAGCGGGTGCGTGCGGGCCACCGCCACGTCGGCCAGGTGATACGGCAGCGGCCCGTGATGGCGGCCGGCCTCGCCGAACACCGCCGGCAGCAGCGGCACGTAGGCGGC
The DNA here is from genome assembly GCA_036279335.1 of Dyella sp. GTDB lineage: Bacteria > Pseudomonadota > Gammaproteobacteria > Xanthomonadales > Rhodanobacteraceae > Dyella_A. The sequence continues at coordinate 1,191 of DASUJJ010000007.1, read as the reverse complement.
GATGTCCGGCGCCATCACCACGATGTCGGACGGTTTCAGATCCGGCTGCGCGGCCAGCTCGGCGAGCAACGCATCGCGCAGCACTTCGAGCTCGCGCAGGCGGGTGTGGCACAGATGCACGCGCAGCGAGCGGTCGGCCAGCGCGGCGTCGGTGCCACCCTGCAAGGGAGCGATCAGCGCGGGATCGAGCTGGCGCAGGCTCTCCTGCAGGCGCTGCAGCAGGCCATGGCCTTCGTTCGGTTGCGGCTTGTCGTCCTGCCAGTGGCGCACGTCCATGGCGATGGCGTCGTCGACGTTCTGCAGGGCCAGCATGAAGTGCTGACCCATGCGGCCCCAGGCGGCCAGCAGCGGATGGCCCATCTGCAGGAAGTGCTGCTCCGAGGCTGCGCTGAAGTCCGTGCTGCGGGCCAGCTCGCGCAGCTGCTCGCGCTCGCCGCGCAGGCCGGCCCAGAACTCGCGGCACGGGTCGGGCACGTACACGATCACCGGGCGCAGCTGCCCTACCGCGCGCAGCAGCGCCAGCTCGGCCGGCGCGAGGTGGCTGATGCCGAACAGGTGCAGCGGCTCGTCGCTGGCGTGACGCGCCGGATCGCGCGCCAGCTCGCGCACCAGTGCCTGCACGCGCTCGCCGCGATGCGGCAGGCCGATGTCCGCGCGCAGCTGGCGCCACAGCGGCGCGAGGAAGGTGGGTTCGGGCACGTCGTCGCGGCCGCGCTCCCAGGCGTCCAGCCAGTCCGGCCGATAGACCAGGTACTGCGTGTAGATGCGCGCCAGCCGGTCGGCCAGCTGGTAGCGCCGGCGCGCCGCGTCGCCGCCGGCGAGATAACCGCGCACGCGGGCGTCGTCGATCGCCGGCAGGTGTTCGTGGATGCGCCAGCGCAGGCGGTCGCGGCGGTACGGCGTGAGCGCCACCGCGCCGCTGCCGAGCACGGCCAGCGCGAGTTCGTCGAGCCAGCTGCTGGGCAGCGTGATGCGCAGGTTGGCGACGATGCCGCCGGGGCCGCGTTTGCGCGCCAGCGCGCCCGCCAGCCAGTGGCGCATGCCCGGATGCGCGGCGATCACCGTCTGCGGCGCCAGCACGTTCGCTGGCGGCACTGCGTCAAGCAGGTGCACCAGCGGATCGAGCAAGGCCTCCAGGCGGCTGGCGCGGATCACGGTCAGGCCGCGGGTGGCGTCGAGGGGAGCGTTCGG
>DASUJJ010000006.1:0-4459 GCA_036279335.1 Dyella sp. | reverse complement strand
TACCAGCCGGTTGGGCCGCGTGATCCCCGCCGACTCGGTGTCCAGCGCCTGCAGCTCCCCGTGCTCCACCACGTACAGCGCACTCTGCGCGGCTACCCACAGGCGGTGCTGCGCGTCTTCCACCATCGAGATCACGGCGTCGGGCAGATGGGACACCACGTGCCTGACCGCCCCGGTGGCCGGATCGAGCTTGTCGACGCCGCCCACTTCGCCCACCCACAGCTGGTTGTCGCGACTCACCGCCACTGCCTCCGCCGCGGTGGTGGCGAGGCTGGTCGGGTCGTCGGGTACGTGGGTCATGCGGCTGAAGCCGTCCCAGCCCGGGCCAAGGTAGGCGGCGCCGCCGTCGGCCACGGCAAACCACAGGCCACCCTCGCGATCGCGCGTGATCTGCCAGATCGCATCGGCCGGCAGACCGCCCGGCAACAGCGCGTGGCCGGTGAACATGTGCCCGCCGCCGTCGCTGCCCCGGCCGCCATCCAGCCACGCGCCCTTCTGCGTACCCACCCACAACCGGCCATCTGCATCGCGCACGCTGCTCATGGCGCGCACGCCGGTGACCCAGGCCGGACGCGCCACGCCGTCCGGTCCTATGCGCAGCACGCCGCTGCTGGTGGACACGCGCACCTCGTCGCCGCCGCCTTCGATGCGCCAGATCTTGCTCGGGTCACCGTGGAACGACGGATCGATCGGCACCCGCTGCAGGCGGCCATCGGCGCGGCGCAGGAAGATGCCCTGCTCGCTGCCGATCCACAGCCGGCCGTTGTCCTCGGCCAGCAGCGCGCGCGTCGTGCCGAAGCCTTGCGGCGGCTGGTCCGACGGCCGCGTGGTGTCGACCACGTGCTCGAACCCGCGGCCGTCTGCACGCATCCGGTCGAGCCCGCCCTGCGTGGCCACCCAGAGCTGGCCGTCGGGCGTCTGCGCGATGGACCACACCTCGTCGTCGGACAGGCTCGCCGGATCGGCGCTGTCGTGCTGCCAACTGGTGAAGCCGCCGCTGGCCGGCTGGTAGCGGCTGAGCCCGCCGGACACGCCGCCGGCCCAGAGCGCGCCGGCGCGATCGACGTACAGCGTGTAGATCTGGTTGTTCGGCAGCGAGTGCGCATCGGCCACGTCGTGACGGAACACGGTGAAGCCCACGCCGTCGTAACGGCCGATGCCGCCGGTGGTACCGAACCACATCGCGCCCTGCCGATCCTGCACCACGGCATAGACCATCGCGCCGGGCAGGCCGTCGGCCAGTCCGTAGCGGCGAAACTGCGGGGTGGCGAGCGGTACGACCGTGCTCTCGACCGGGCCCAGCTGCGCCGGTGTCGCCAACGCCGTGGCGCTCGCTGCCGGCAGCTGTGCGCACCAGATCATCGCGCACCCCAGTGCCCATCGTGCCGCCCGCATATGCGCCCCCCGTGACGAGCGACCCCGCGGCTGTCTGTCGTAGGAGAGCCGCTGTCACCCGGTGCCATCGCGCTGGCCGCGCGACCTGAACGCGGATGATGCCAAAAATCGGCCGGGACCGACCTAGGCGGGATTCCTACACGCACACGCGGGCGAGTTTTCGCACCACTCGGCGGCGGCAGTCGCGCCGAATGGCGCGCGGGGGAAAGTCGTGTAGGCCCGACAAAATGTCAGGACAACTTGACACTTGGATCGCCCAACATGTAAGGTTAACTTGTCATTTAGTCAGCTCCACCTTCCACGAAGAACGCCACTTATGCCGCAGCCCTCGATCGAGCCGGTTTCCATGGTCTTGTTCACGCGTTCGCGCACGGCGATCCGGCACGAGGACGGGGGCAGGACCGGCACGCCGGCATCGTCCCGCCCGGCACGATGCACGCGGTCTCCACCAGCGCCCGGGAAGCGCCGCGGCGGACACGGCGCTGGCCGACCGGGCAGGCCGTGGCAGGCAAGCGCAGGGCCGAGGCTGACTCGCCTGCGTCTACCCGGTCGAGCGCGTGCCATGAAAGCGCCTGCCGAGGCCTTCTCCATCCCCCCGTCGCGCTCGCCGGCTGCGACTCCACCCGGAGCACCCCTCGATGGAAAACAGGCTGCGCGTACTGCGCGCTGAGAAGCAGTGGAGCCAGGCCGAGCTGGGCGAGCGCATCGGCGTGTCGCGCCAGGCGGTGAACGCCATCGAGACGGGCAAGCACGACCCGAGCCTGCTGCTCGCCTTCAAGATCGCCGACGTGTTCGGCCAGACGGTAGAAGCGATATTCCGCCCGCAACTCCACGCCACACACACCGGAGCGCCTGACGATGAACCCTGAAATCCCCAGCGAAAAAGCCCACCGGTCGCGCCGGCTGAGGACGATTGCCGCCTTCTTCGTCGCCGGCCTGTGCGTCGGCGGCCTGGCCGGCTCCGGCATGGGGCGGATGCTCAAGGATTGTCTGCCGTCGGCACTGGCACTGGGCTGGTCGGAAATCGCGATGCTGTTGATCTCCCTGTGGCTGGTGCTGTCCGGCGGCCTGATCGCGATAGCCGGCAAGAACCGCCGCATGGCCGCGCAGATGATCGATCCCGCCGAGCCGCGTGAGCCCACGCCCGCCCAGCGTGCGCTCTTCCGGCTGCAGGCGTGGGTGCTGATGCTGGCCGGGGTGATCCTGGCCATCCCGGTGGTGGTGCAGCTGCTGCCCGGCGGCGATCGCCTGGCCTGGCGGGTGGGCGCCATGGCGGCGCTGTTGCTGCTGCTGGTGCTGCACGCGACGTGGAACTTCGCCATCTGGCGCAAGGCCGACGAGTTCATGCGTGCGGTAATCAGCGGCACCGCCACCACCTGCTTCTGGGTACTGCAGGTGCTGCTGCTGATCTGGGCGGCAGGCGAAAAACTCGACCTGCTGCCCACGGCAAGCCTGTGGGATGCGCTGGTGGTGGTGATGGCGGTCTATCTCGTGGTCGGCATCGCGCAGAGCGTGCGCAAGGGCGCCGCCTGAGCGCTCCGCTCAAGGGGGCGAACCCGCCGACGGGGTTCGCCGAGGGCGACAATCTGTTCCACCCGCTGCGCTGGAACCGTCATCCGTCTTCGGCCAGACTCGTGCGATGACTCAGCGCCTGTCCGCCTGGCTCGTTGTTGCTGCACTCGCACTCGGCGCAGCGATGCCTGCGTGGGCGGGCACCGACAGCTACCGCTTCGACACGGTGCACAGCCAGGTACTTTTCAGCATCAGCCACGACGGCTACTCGCGGCCGTGGGGTCGCTTCCACATCGCCCGGGGCTGGCTGCGCTTCGATCCGGACCACTGGGAACGCTCGTCCACCGCGCTGGACATCGACCTGGACAGCCTGGACATGGGCGATGCGGACTGGAACCAGGCCGTGCTCAAGCCCGCCCTGCTCGACGCCGCCGGCCAGCGCTACGCGCACTTCGCCAGCACCTCGGTGGAACGCACCGACGACAGCCACGGCGTGATCCACGGCCAGCTCACCCTGCGCGGCGTGACCAAGGCGGTCGACGTGCCGTTCCAGTTCAACCGGCTGGCCCGCACGATCTACGGGCTGCACACGGTCGCCGGCTTCTCCGCCACCGCCGCGCTGGACCGGCGCGACTTCGGCATCACCGCCTTCGCCAACTCCATCGGCGACCAGGTGCTGGTGCGCCTGGAGATCGAGGCCATCCGCGACGATGGCGCCGCGCCCGCCGCTCCCTCCACCTCGCAGGACCAGCCATGAGCCTTCGCAGCAGCGACCGCCAGTGGGGCAGCGTCGCCAAGTTCTTCCACTGGATCATGGCGCTGGCGATTCTCGTCAACGGCGTGTGGGGTCTGCTGATGACCGAGATGACGCCGTCGATGAGCAAGATCAGCGTGTACGCCTGGCACAAGTCGATCGGCCTCACCGTGCTGGCGCTGTTCGCGCTGCGCCTGGCGTGGCGCGCGTTCGACCGCCGTCCGCCGGACGAGCCCGGCCCGCGCTGGCAGCAGCTGGCCGCACACGCCGTGCACGGCGTGCTGTACCTGATGATCGTGGCGCTGCCGCTCACCGGCTGGTGGTTCAACTCGCTGCGCGGCTTTCCGCTGCAGTGGTTCAAGCTGTTCAACCTGCCGGCCATCGCCGCCAAGAACGAGGAGCTCGCCAAGGTGGCGCACGAGGTGCACGAGCTGCTGTTCTGGGCGCTGCTGCTGGTGCTGGTGGCGCACGTGGGTGCCGCGCTCAAGCACCACGTGTTCGACAACGACAACGTGCTGCGCCGAATGCTGCCGTTCGGCCGTCCGCGCGGCTGATGCCTTCCTTCCCAGGAGATCGACCATGACGCGTTTCGCCCTGCTCCTGTGCGCCCTTGCCCTGCCGGGCCTCGCCAGCGCCGCTGACTACACCATGCAGCCGTCCGGCAGCACGCTGGCCTTCCACGGCACCTTCCAGGGCTCCGGGTTCGACGGCCACTTCGAGAAATTCGACGCCGCCATCACTTACGACCCCGCGCATCTGGACGCGTCGAAGTTCGACGTCACCGTCGACCTGGCCAGC
>DASUJJ010000005.1:0-18341 GCA_036279335.1 Dyella sp. | reverse complement strand
ACACCGGCGTGCCGGTGGCGGCGATCGCGGCGGCGGCGTGGTCCTGCGTGCTGAAGATATTGCACGAAGCCCAGCGCACGTCGGCGCCGATGTCCTTGAGCGTCTCGATCAGCACCGCGGTCTGGATCGTCATGTGCAGCGAGCCGGTCACGCGCACGCCCTTCAGCGGGGCAGTGGCGGCGTACTTCTTGCGGATCGACATCAGGCCCGGCATCTCGTGCTCGGCGATGTCCAGCTCCTTGCGGCCGAAGTCGGCCAGGCCGATGTCGGCAATCTTGTAGTCGTGCTTGGGGATGTCGCGGGTGACAGCGTTCATGCAGTTCTCCGGTTCGATGCGAAATGGCTTCGCGTGAAAGCAACCGGGCGCCGTTGTGGAACGAGCCGCGCCGAGCCTGGCCGATGAGCGTGCCCAGCCTGAAAGGCGGGGAGGGCGGACAAGGCCGCCATCGCATCGGTCGCAGCGCCCCTCGGCGGGCAGCACGTCATTGTAACCGCAAGCGCGTGGCGATGCCCCGGGCACACGCGGTCGCAGGCGCGCGAGCGAGCAGAATTGCTGCATGAGCAGCATTTGTCGTTAGGCTGGTGCGGTTATCCCACGGAGATTGCCATGCCTTTCCAGCCCGAAACCCCCGACCTGCCGCACGACGCCCCGCTGCGCGAGGACGTCAGCCGCCTTGGTGCGATGGTCGGGCAGATGCTGGCCGAGCAGCGCGGCGAAGCCTTCTTCGAGCGCGTCGAGGCGGTGCGCACCAGTGCCATCCGCCGCCGCCGCGAAGACGAGCCCGTTGCCCTGCTCGACCAGGCGCTCAGCGGCATGCAGCCGCAGGACGCCGAGGCCCTGGCACGGGCCTTCGCGACCTATTTCCAGGCGGTCAACATCGCCGAGCGCGTGCACCGCATCCGCCGTCGCCGCGACTACCAGCGCGCCGGCAGCGCGCCGCAGCCCGAATCGCTGCTCGACGTGTTCACCGCGCTCAAGGCGCAGGGCGTCAGCGCGGAGGAGCTGCTCGGCTGGCTCGACCGCCTGCACGTCGAGCCGGTGTTCACCGCGCATCCCACCGAAGCGGTGCGTCGCTCGCTGCTGGAGAAGGAGCAGGCGATCGTGCGCTCGCTGGTGGACAACTTCGACCCCACCCGCACGCCGCAGGAGCGCAAGGAAGACGGCGATCGCATCTTCATGGCGCTGTCCTCCGGCTGGCAGACCGCCGAGGCCTCGCCGGTGCAGCCCACCGTGCAGGACGAGCACCACCACGTCGGCTTCTACCTCGCCAACCCGATCTATCGCATCGTGCCGGCGCTGTACGAGGCGCTGGCCGAGGCGCTGCAGCAGGTCTACGGCGTGGCCGCGCCGATGCCGCGGCTGCTCAGCTTCGCCACCTGGGTCGGCGGCGACATGGACGGCAACCCCAACGTGGGCGCCGACACCATCGCGGCCAGCCTGGCCAGCCAGCGCGCGCACGTGATCGAGCACTACATGGAAGACGTCGCCGGCCTGGCGCGCCTGCTCAGCCAGACGCAGGGCCGCGTGGCCGTGGATCCCGAGCTCACGGCGCGGCTGGACGACTACCGCGCGCGCTTCCCCGCCGCGGCGAAAAAAATCCGCCCGCGTCACGCCGACATGCCGTACCGCACCCTGCTCATCCTGATCGGCGCGCGGCTGGAGGCCAGCCTCGAAGACGATCACGCCGAGGGCTACACCAGCGTCGACGAGCTGGCCGGCGACCTGGAGCTGATCGCCCGCAGCCTGGTCGACCACCACGGCCTGCACGCCGGCGCCTACGCCGTGCAGCGCGTGATCCGCCGCGTGCGCACCTTCGGCCTGCACCTCGCCCGGCTCGACGTGCGGCAGGATTCGCAGGTGCACGACGACGCGCTCGCCGCGCTGCTGGGTGATTCCCAATGGGGCGACCGCTCGCCGGAGCAGCGCGTCGCGGCGCTGCACGCCCCGGCCAGCGGCGAGCAGGTTCTGGCCCCGGTCAACGACGACGACAGCGCCCGCAGCATGCGCGAGGTATTCGAGGAACTCGGCGTGGCGCGCCGTCGCTACGGCACCGAGGCGATCGGCCTCTACATCATCTCGATGGCCCGCACCGCCGCCGACGTGCTGGCCGTGCTGGCGCTGGCGCGCCACGGTGGGCTGGCGATTACTCCCTCTCCCCGAGGGGGAGAGAAAGCCGGAGCGGGCGACACGGTCCCGCTCGACATCGCCCCCCTGTTCGAAACCGTCGACGACCTCAAGAACGCGCCCGCCACCCTGCGCGCGCTGCTGGCCGACCCGGTCTACCGCGCGCATCTGGCCTCGCGCGGGGATCGTCAGTGGGTGATGCTCGGCTACTCCGACAGCGGCAAGGACGGCGGCACGCTGGCCTCGCGCTGGGGCCTGCAGCGCGCCCAGGTGGAACTGCTGGAAATTGCCCAGGAAGCCGGCATCCAGCTCGCGTTCTTCCACGGTCGCGGCGGCTCGGCCAGCCGCGGCGGCGCGCGCATCACGCCGGCGCTGATGTCCTCGCCGCGCGGTTCGGTGGCCGGCGTGCTGCGTGTCACCGAACAGGGCGAGGTGATCCACCGCAAATACGGCATCCGCGCGCTGGCGCTGCGCCATCTCGAACAGACCGTGGGCGCCGTGCTGCGTGCCAGCCTGCGCCCTCGCGAAGACGAGCCGCGCGAAGCCGAATGGCGCGAGCGCATGCACCAACTCTCCGCCGTCAGCCGCAAGCATTACCGCGGCCTCGTCGACCGCGAGGGTTTCGTCAGCTATTTCCGCACCGCCACGCCGATCGACGTGATCGAACGCATGACGCTCGGCTCGCGCCCCTCGCGCCGGCGCAGCATGCGCGGCGTGCAGGATCTGCGCGCGATTCCGTGGGTGTTCTCGTGGACCCAGTGCCGCTCGATCATCACCGGCTGGTACGGCCTGGGCACCGCGCTGGAGCAGGGCGCGGCCGAGTTCGGCGAAGCGGCGCTGGCCGAGATGGCGCGCGACTGGCCGTTCTTCAGCAACATGCTCGACGACGTGGAGATGGTGCTGGCCAAGTGCGACCTCGACATTGCCGAGGCGTTCTCGCAGCTGTCGGGCGACCTGCATGCGCCGTTCTTCGCGCTGATCCGCAACGAGTTCGACCGCACGTGCCACTGGCTGCTGCGCCTGAAAGGTGCAAGCGAGCTGCTGGAAAACGCGCCGCGCCTGGCCCAGTCGATCCGCCTGCGCAACCCGTACGTGGACCCGATGAGCGTGCTGCAGGTCGACCTGCTCAAACGCTGGCGCGCCTCCGGCGGCGAGGACGACGCCCTGCTGCGCGCCCTGGTCGCCTGCGTCAACGGCGTCTCGCAGGGCTTGCAGAACACCGGCTGACCCCAATCCGCCCGGTCTGTCCGGCTTTGAACGGCCCGTTCCGGAAGCGGACACCGTTTCCCCCCGCAGAGGGATATCCCGCAACGAAATCGGCGCTGCGGCGCCGTTTTCGTTTCCAGCAGCCGTTGGCACGCCGCTTGCCAAGACTCCCGGCATGGATATCGCCAACCCCCAGTTCAAACTCCGCCGGCGCCGGCGGCTGCAGTGGTCGATCGCCGGGGGCGCGGCGGCACTGGTGACCATCGTGGTACTGCTGATGCGACTCGGCCCGGCCTTGCCGGTGGCCGAGCGCGCCAGCCTGTGGATCGATACCGTGCAGCAGGGACAGATGCTGCGCGAGGTACGCGCCACCGGCACGCTGGTGCCGCGTTCCAGCCGCTGGCTGGCGGCAGCCACGGCGGCGCAGGTCGAGCAGATCCTGGTCTGGCCCGGAGCCGAGGTGAAGCCGGACACCGTGTTGATGAAGCTCTCCAACCCCGCGGTGGAAGACGCCTTGCGTAACGCGCAGGCGCAGGTTGCCGCCGCCGAGGCTGACGTGGTGGCCAAGCGTGCCGAGCTGCAGTCGCAGATGCTCGATCAGCGCTCGGCGCTTGCCCAGGCACAGGCGGACTTCGCCTCGGCCAAGGTCAAGGCCGACGCTGATGCCAAGGCCGCTGCGCTGCACCTGATCGCACAAGTCCAGTTCCGCCAGGGCCAGATCGCTCTCGCCCAGTTGGACACCCGCCGCGGCATCGAGCAACAGCGCGTCGCCACCTTTGCCGGAAGCATGCAAGCGCAGCTCGAAGCAGTGCAGGCGAAGTTGCGCCAGCAGCAGAGCAATCTGCAGCTGCGTCAGCGCCAGGCCGACGCGCTGGATGTGAAGGCCGGCATCACCGGTGTGCTGCAGGAGGTAGCCGTGCAGGAAGGCGCGCAGGTGGCCGCGGGGGCGAACCTCGCGCGAGTGGCGCGGCCGGAGGTGCTGATCGCCCGCCTGCAGGTGCCTGAAGTGCAGGCCAAGGATGTGGCGATCGGCATGCCGGTGAGCGTGGATACCCACAACGGCCTCGTTGCCGGTGCGGTCGAGCGCATCGATCCGGCGGTGCGCGACGGCAGCGTGCAGGTGGACGTGCGGCTGGATGGCGCGCTGCCGCCGGGCGCCCGCCCCGACCTCTCGGTCGATGGCCGTATCCGTGTCGCCACGCTCGATCACGTGCTGTCGGTCGGCCGTCCCGCGCTGGCCAAGGCCGATGCCGACATCACGCTGTTTCGTCTCGACCCTTCGGCAGCGGTAGCCACCCGCGTGCCGGTGCGCATCGGTGCGGCCTCGGTGGACCGGGTGGAAATCACGCGGGGGCTCAAGGCCGGTGATCAGGTGATCCTATCCGACACCAGCCAGTGGGACCGCTACGACAAGATTCGCGTGAAGTGAAAGACACCGCCCTGCGCATTCCTGTAGGAGCGCACCTTGTGCGCGACCACCAGGATGCCCGTCAGCACCAAAAACCATCGCGCACAGAGTGCGCTCCTACAGCCCTATGTCTCGCATCAGGAAATGCCATGACTGATCACGCCACCGTCATCACTCTCAACGACATCCGCAAGGTGTTCCAGACCGACGAAGTGGAAACCCATGCGCTGAGCGACGTGCACCTCGACGTGCGTCGCGGCGAATACGTGTCGATCTCCGGCCCCTCCGGCTGCGGCAAGACCACGTTGCTGTCGATCCTGGGCCTGCTCGACACCGCCAGCAGCGGCAGTTACGTGTTGAACGGCCATGACGTGGCCGCACTCGATGGCGCCGCCCGGGCGCGCATCCGCAACGCAGAGATCGGCTTCATCTTCCAGGCGTTCAACCTGATCGGCGACCTCACTGTGCAGGAAAACGTCGAGCTGCCGCTCACCTACCGCGGCGGCATCGGCACGGCTGAGCGGCGCGCGCGGGTGCACGAAGCGCTGGAGCGGGTCGGCATGGCCCACCGCATGCGCCATTACCCGGCACAGCTTTCCGGCGGCCAGCAGCAGCGCGTGGCGGTGGCGCGTGCGCTGGTCGGCAAGCCGGCGATCCTGCTGGCGGACGAGCCCACCGGCAACCTCGACTCGCGCAACGGCGAGGCCGTGATGGCCCTGCTCGACGAGCTGCACCAGGGCGGCGCCACCATCTGCATGGTCACCCACGACGCCCGCTACGCCGAGCTGGCCCAGCGCAAGATCCGCCTGTTCGACGGCCGCGTGGTCGACGAGGAAACCTACGATCGCCTGCGCCGCGAGGATGAGCGGCGGCTGGATGCGCTTATCGGCTCGCGAGAGGAGTTCGGCGCGTGAATGTCTGGCTGACGGAGATCTGGCGGGCATGGCGGGCCAGCCTGCGCCGGCCGGGCTTTCTGCTGCTGGCGACTGGCGTCCTCGCGCTGGGCGTCGGCGCCAGCGTCGCGGTGTTCGCGCTGATCAATGCCACGTTGCTGCAGCGGCTGCCGTTTCCGCAGCCTTCGCAGATCGCGGTCTTGGGCCGCACATCCCAAGATGGAATGGGGCCGGTTTCACCGCACGAATATCAATTTTTGCAGGGGCTGACGGGGGTGACGGCACTCGGTCTGGAACGCCCCGGTTCGGTCGCCAACATCGCTGGTGCGGGTGCGCCTCAGCAGGTGCCCGTCACGTATATCGACCGTGGCCTTCTGGCCGCGCTGGGCTTGCAGCCGGTGCTGGGACGCAACTTCAGCGACGCGGAGGATCGTCCCGATGGACCGACTGCCGTCATGCTGAGCTACGGGCTGTGGCAGGGCGGATACGGCGGCGACACCCGCATCATCGGCGGCACGATGCAGGTAGAGGGCAAGCCGACCACCATTGTCGGCGTGTTGCCGCAAGCGTTCGATACGGTTTCCCATGCCGGGGGCATCGTGCTGCCCATGGCGTTGCCGCCATCGAGCCACGACTACAACCACAACGGACACATGGCGATCGCGCGCCTTGGCGCCGGTGTCAGCCTCGAGTCGGTCGGTGCCCAGGTGGATGCGCGCGAGCGCGCGATGTATCGGGACATGGCGATGGGCGGCAACTGGAAGCAGCCGTGGTTCGGTGCCGCCAGCCTCAACGCCACGCTGCATCGCGGCGAGCGGCCGATGCTGGTGCTGTTCGCGGCCAGCGCGCTGCTGGTTCTGCTGATCGCGCTGGTCAACCTCGCCAATCTGATGCTGCTGCGCACCTTGTCGCGCGGCCACGACGCCGCGGTGCGCACCGCTCTGGGTGCGCCGCTGCTGCGACTGTTGCTGCCGGCACTGGCCGAGAGTGTGCTGGTCGGTGTGCTTGGTGCGCTCCTCGGGATGGCGCTGGCGCTGTCGGGACTTGCGCTGCTGCAGCAGTTCATTCCGGCCGAATGGATGCACGGCAATCAACTCGCCATCGGCGTGACCGGATGGATCCTGGCTTTGGCGGTGGGCTTGACGGGAGCGGGGCTGGCCGCCGCGCTCGGCCTGTGGCGCAGTCGAAGAGCGATCAGTGCGGATCAGTTGCGTGAGGGTGGCCGCAGCGGCGCGGGCGTCGGCAGCGGTCGCCTGGGACGCGTGCTGGTGATCACGCAGGTGGTGCTGGCGGTGACCCTGTTGAGCTCGGCCGGCGCGATCGCGCATGGCTTGTATGCGGCCTCGCGCATGCACCTGGGGTTTGCCAGCGACAACATCCTTACCTTCGAGCTGGCCCCGGTGAAGGCCCGCCATCCGGATGCCGCGTCGGTGCAGGCGTTGTCGCACCGGCTGGTGCGGCGCCTGCGTGCGATACACGGGGTCACCGATGCGGCGGTGACCACCAACCTGCCTGCAGGCGACGGCATGTATGACCAATTCAACAACGGAGTGCAGACGCCGACCGGCAAGGAGTTCTCGGTGCAACTGCATGGCGTTGGAAGCGGCTTTTTCGACCTGTTCTCGATCGCCTTGCAGCAGGGCCGGTTGTTCACCTCCAACGACACGCGTGGCAGTGAGCCGGTGGCGGTGGTCAGCCAGGATCTGGCCGACACCTATTACGGCGGTCACGCGGTCGGCAGCACCATCATGGTGGGAGTCTCGAACAGTCCCATGGTGCCGGCCCGCATCGTCGGTGTGGTGGCCGACACCTTCCAGCGTGGTCCGCTGCAACCAAAGCAACCGATGCTGTACATGCCGCTGGCGCAGATGCCAACGCAGACCATGGACATTTTCCTCAGTCTGGAGCCGCTGCGCTTCGCCCTGCGTGGCCACGGCAACCCGGCCGACTGGCGTGCGGGTGTGGAGCAGGCGATGGCCGAGATCGCGCCCGGCCAGCCGATAGCTCACCTGCAGCCCATGCACGCGATCGTCCGACAGACCACGGCTGATGCGCGCCTGAGCATGCTGCTGATCGGCCTGTTTGCGTCGTTGTCATTGTTGCTGGCTGTAGCCGGCATGTACGCGGTGATGGCGGTCGCCGTGGCCGCGCGCGAACGCGAGTTCAGCGTGCGCATGGCGTTGGGCGCTTCGCCTCTGCGACTGACGCGACTGGTGCTGCGTGGCGGCCTGACCCAGATCGCCATCGGCCTGCTGATCGGGATCGCCATGGCGCTGAGCGCCACGCGGTTGCTGACCAGCCTGTCGACCGCCCTGTCGATGTCCTCCATGGGGCGCATCGGCACTTTCGATCCGCTCGCACTGGTCGGCGTGTGCGCCGTGCTGGCGTTGTCCGGTCTGCTGGCGTGCCTGCTGCCGGCGCTGCGTGCCGGGCGCGTGCACCCGATGTCCGCGCTGCGGGGCGATTGAGCGGCGATGGTTTCGGCGACTTCCACTTTCTGACAAGGACGCAGCATGAACATCTGGCTTCATGAAATCTGGCGCGCCGGGCGGGCCAACCTGCGCCGGCCGGGCTTCCTGCTGCTGGCAACCGGTGTGCTGGCGTTGGGCATCGGCGCCAGTGCGGCGGTGTTCGCATTGATCGAAGGCACCTTGCTCAAGCCGTTGCCCTATCCGCAAGCCGAACGCCTGGTGGCCGTGGGCATGATGACTGACTACGGTGCGGCGACGTCACCTGAATTGCACCAGCACCTGACGGGCATGCAGGGCGTCCAGTCCATCGGCATCGTGACGTCGCTGGCGCCCTCCAACGTGATGATCGAAGGACGCGCCCTGCAGGTGCCGACGATGCTGGTCGACCACGACCTGCTGCCGACGCTGGGCATCCGCATGACGCTGGGTCGTGGTTTCACCGAGGCCGAGGATCAGCCGGGCGGACCGTCGGTGGTCATGCTTGGTCACACCTTCTGGACGAGCCACTACGGCGGCAACCCCGGAGTGCTGGGGCAGAACCTCACGATTGAAGGCAAGCCGCACACTATCGTGGGCGTGTTGCCAGCGGGCTTTGATCTGCTGGGCAGGATCTTCGAACTGACCGGCGACGTGGACGTGGTGCTGCCCACTGCACTGCCGGCGAACAGCCGCGATGACGGCACCAATTACATGAGCGTGGCGCGGTTGGCGCCCGGCGTCGGCATCGGTGCGGTCGCCGCGCAAGTGAATGCGCGCGCGCGGGCACTGATTGCCTCTGCACCCTTGGCCACATCGCAGAAGAGCTCGCTGCTGCGCCAGCAGTTCACGGCGATCTCCCTACAGCGCCAGATGCACGTCGGCGCGCGCGGCGTGCTGCTGTTGTTCCAGGCCAGCGCCTTGCTGGTGCTGCTGATCGCGCTGGTGAATCTGGGCAACCTGATGATGCTGCGCTCGCTGGCCCGCAGCCATGACGGCGCGGTGCGCCGTGCGCTGGGCGCGTCGCTGTGGCGCGAGTGCTTGCCGGCCCTGGCGGACGCCCTGCTGATCGGCGTCTGCGCCTCCCTGGTGGGCGTGCTGCTGGCCTGGGCGTCGCTGCATGTGTTGCGCCACGTGGTTTCCAGTGATGTGGTGGACCTGCACGCGGCGGTGCTGGATACCTTCACCATCGTGTTGGCGCTGTGCGTTGGCGTGGCGGCTGCAGTAATCGCTGCCGCGCTGGGCTTGTGGCGCAGTCGCAAACTCATCGACATGGACCAGTTGCGCGAAGGCGGGCGCAGCGGCCTCGGTCGTGCGAACCAGCGCCTGGGCCGCGTGCTGGTGGTGACCCAGGTGGTGCTGGCGACCTCGTTGCTACTGGTCGCCGGGTTGTTTCTGCATGCCCTGTACAACGCAGCCCATGCGCAACTCGGGTTTTCCGATCAACGCATATTAACGATGGAACTGGCGCCGGTGAAAGCAAGCTATCCCGACGCCGCCAGCGTGCAGCAACTGGCTCTCCAAGTGCTCGATCAACTGCGTGCCCAGCCTGGGGTGGAGGGCGCGGTGGCCAGCACCAACCTGCCGGTAGGCCAGCAATTGAATCTGCCTGCTCATGCGCCGGGGCAGGAGCCTTCCTCCATGCAATTTCGCGCCATCAGCCCGGACTTCTTCGCGACGTTCGGTATTGCCCTGCGGCAGGGACGGGCGTTCGACACGCATGACATGCGCGGTGGCGAAACAGTGGCCATCATCAACAGCGAATTGGCCGATCACGTTTACGGCGGCCGCGCCCTGGGCAAACTCATCGACATCCTCTCCGGCCCCGACATGGTCGAAGCGCGCATCGTCGGCGTGGTGCAGAACACCAGCCAGTACGGCCCCCTGGGACCACAGCCGCCGATCGTGTACCTGCCGCTGGCGCAAACGCCGGACAAGTTGATCGAGCTGGTGCGGAGTTTCCAGCCGATGCACTTCGCGATCCGCGTGCGGGGCGATGCACTGAGCTATCGCGCAGCCATGCGCGACGCGGTAGCACGGGTGGCACCGACCCAGCCGACCGCCAACATACGCACGCTGGCCTCCATCGTCGAGAGCACCACCGCCGACGCGCAGCTGGATCTGCTGCTGATCGGCGTGTTCGCCGTGCTGGCCCTGGTGCTGGCCAGTGCCGGCCTGTACGCGGTAATGGCGGTATCGGTGGCTGCGCGCGAGCGCGAGATCGGCGTGCGCATGGCGCTGGGATCGTCCTCAACGCGGCTGCTGGCCTGGGTGCTACGCAGCGGGGTGGCGCAGGTGTTCATCGGCCTGGGCATTGGCGTCGTGCTGACGCTGGCTGCATCGAGGCTGCTGCGCGAGCTGATGTTCGACACGTTGGGCAATGATCGCGCCTTCGATCCGTGGACGCTGCTGGGAGTAGCCGTGCTGTTGCTGGCGGCCGGCGTGCTGGCTTGTCTGTTACCTGCACTGCGCGCCGCGCGGGTGCAGCCGATGCGTGCGTTGAGGGGGGAATGAGCATGCTCTGGAACGAACTGCGCGATGCATGGCGACGGCTGCGCCGCCGGCCCGGTTACACCCTCCTCTCGGTCGGCGTGCTGGGCGTGGGCCTGGGCCTGACCTTGTTCGTCTTCAACCTGGTGCACGCGCTGATCCTTACGCCGCTGCCCTATCCCCATGCCGACCGGCTGGTGGCGATCGGCGAGATCCACGATGCCAGCGGCGGGCCCGGCGACGTGGGTACCGGCATCGACGATCTGGACGGCGCGCAATACCAGTTGCTGCAGCAATCGCTGCCCGGGGTGGAGAGGCTCGGCGCCTACCAGGCGGCCGGCATCGTGCTCGATGCGGGCGACGGGGCCACGCTCTATGAGGGTGGCATCTTCAGTGCGTCGATGATGGACCTGCTCGGTGTGCACCCGCTGCTTGGGCGCGGCCTGCTGCCGGCCGACGAGAGGCCGGGCGCGCCACCCGTGGTGCTGATCGGCGAATCGCTGTGGCGCCGTGCTTTTGCCGGCGATACGCATATCGTGGGTCGTACCGTGCGCGTGAATGGCGACTGGTCCACGGTGGTCGGGGTACTGCCGGCCAGTTTCGGGTTTCCGGGCAACAGCCAGGTGTGGCGTGCGCTCACCCTGCGTCCCGGCGAGCACGCGGAGCTGGGTGGCGTCGCCCGCCTGAAACCCGGTCAGACGCCCGCCGGGCTGCGTGCCGCGCTGGATGCGCAGGCCGATGCCCTGCAGTGGGTGCTGCCGACCGGCCGCACCGGCAAGCGCATCATCGCCAAGCCACTGGCGCTGGGCCTGATCCCGGAGGATTTGCGCCGCTGGGTCTGGCTGATGTTCGGCGCCTGCGCCACGGTGCTGCTGCTGGCGTGCGTGAACGTGGCCAACCTGCAGCTAGTGCAGGTGCTCACGCGGCGTCGTGACATGGCCCTGCGCAGTGTGCTGGGCAGCCACCCGCAACGGCTGATGGCCGGCACATTGGCCGAGAGCATGGGCGTTGCGCTGGGTGCACTGGCGATCGCGTTGCCGATGGTTGCCGGCGGCAATCGCTGGCTGGTCGGCATGTATGCGGCGCAGGGGCAGACGCTGAGCAGCTACTTGAATCTGGGCCTCGGCCCGGTGCTGGTGCTCGCCGCCGCGGTGGCGGCGATGGTCAGCACGCTGCTGGTCGGCGTGCTGCCCGCCTGGCGCGCCTCGCGCGTCGATCTGCAAGACGCGCTGCGCGATGGCGGCAAGGGCTCGGGCGGCGCCTTTCCGAAAGTCGCGCGCGGCCTCGTGGTGGCCGAGATCGCGCTTACCGTCGTGCTGCTGGTCGGGGCGGGCAGCTTCGTGCGTTCGCTCAACGCCCTGCTGCAGGCGAGGCCGGTCGGCGTCACCCATGCCGACGAGGTGGCCACCGCGCGGGTGGCGCTGCCGCCCGCGCGCTATGCGCTGGATGCGCAGCGCATCGATTTCTTCCAGCGTGCGGTGGCACGGCTGCGCGACACCGCCGGCGTGCACGCAGTGACCGCGGCCAACACCGTGCCGGGTGCGGAGCTGGGCAGCCACGAATACGTGGCGGCGCAGGGTCAGGCCGAGCCGGCCGGGGGGTGGTTGAAAGGCCAGCTCGGCATCGTCGATCCCGCGTTTCTGGACGTCTACGACGTCAAGTTGCTCGCCGGTCGGTTCTTCACGGCCCAGGACGATGACCAGCACCCGCCGGTCACCGTGGTCGATCGCAAGATGGCCGAGCGGCTGTGGCCCGGTCGCGATGCCGTAGGCCAGTCGCTGGTGGAGTGGCCGGGCCGCCCGGCTGCGAAGACGCTGCGGGTGATCGGGGTGATCGAGTCGTTGCAGCTGGACGACATGCTCAACACGCCGCGCCCGGGATTCCTGCTGCCGCTCGCGCAGGCGGCCGGACAGGGGCCGTTGCGCGGCATGGGGTTGGCAGCGCGTACCGACGGCCCGGCGAGCAGCTTCGTGCCGACGCTGTCCCGCGTGCTGCGCGGCGTGGATGCGGATGCGGCGGTGTATGCGCAGCGCACGCAGGCGGCCGGCGTGGCCCGCGGGCGGATCGGCATGACCGTGCTGACCGAGGTGTTCGGCGCGCTTGGTGTGGTTGCGCTGTTCCTCGCGGCAGCGGGCCTGTACGGCGTGCTCGCTTTTTCGGTGGAACAGCGCACGCAGGAAATCAGCATCCGTCGCGCGATCGGTGCGGACGGTGCGGCGATCGTGCGGCACGTCGGTCGCCAGCTCGGCTGGCAGCTCGCGCTCGGCCTGGGCCTCGGCGTGCTGCTGGCGGTGCCGTGGTCCAGGCTGCTGGCAGACACCCACATGCAGACGCGTGCGGGCGACCCGGCGGTGTTTGTGCCCGTGGTGGCCGTGGTCGTGGCAATGACGCTGTTGGCCGCGCTGGTGCCGCTGCGCCGCGCGCTGCGGGTTGATCCGATCATTGCGTTGCGCCACGAATGACGCCCGCGGCAAGAGCCCGCCCGCGGACGGGCTCCTACTATGCTCTGCGGCTTCGAGTGCTGACGATGGATCGATGGATGAGCAGGGCGCCATGACACGCGACACGACACCCGCCACGGTGCTGCTGGCCGACGACCAGGCCGACGTGCGGGAGGCACTGCGTCTGCTGCTGAAGTCCGAAGGCATCGCCAGCATCAGCGTGGACGGGCCGACGGGCGCGCTGGACGCCGCGCGTCGGCGCGCCTTCGACGTGGCGCTGATCGACCTCAACTACACCCGCGACACCACCTCCGGCGCGGAGGGCCTCGAGTTGTTGGAGAAGCTGCGTCAGCTCGAACCCGAGCTGCCGGTGGTGGTGATGACGGCGTGGGGCAACGTGCCGCTGGCGGTGGAGGCGATGCGCCGCGGTGCTGCCGATTTCATCGAGAAGCCCTGGGACAACGCGCGCCTGCTCGGCGTGCTGCGGGCGCAGATGGCGCTGGCGCAAAGCGCGCGGCGGCAGCGGCGGCTGGAAGCGGAGAACGCGCTGCTGCGCGAGGAGGGTGACGGCGATTTCATCGCCGAGTCGGTGGCGATGCAGCGGGTGCTGGCGCTGGTGGCGCGGGTCGCGCCCAGCGATGCCAACGTGCTGGTGCTTGGCGAGAACGGTACCGGCAAGGGTGTCATCGCGCAGCGCATCCACGCGCTGTCGGCGCGCGCGACGCAGCCGTTCGTGAAGGTGAACATGGGTGGCATCGCCGAAACGGTGTTCGAGTCGGAGATGTTCGGCCACGTGCGCGGCGCGTATACCGATGCCAAGAACGAACGCATCGGCCGCTTCGAGCTGGCCGATGGCGGCACCTTGTTTCTCGACGAGGTAGGCAACGTGCCTGCATCGCAACAGCCCAAGCTGCTGCGCGTGCTGGAAGACGGTGAGTTCGAGCGGTTGGGTTCCTCGCGCACCCAGCGCACCGATGTGCGGTTGATCTCCGCCACCAATGCCGACCTCGCTGCCGACGTCGCCGCGGGGCGTTTCCGCCGCGACCTGCTGTACCGGCTCAACACGCTGGAGATCGTGCTGCCGCCGCTGCGCGATCGCAGTGAGGACATTGTGCCGCTGGCCCGTGCCGCGCTGGCACGCAGTGCGCAGCGCTACGGACGTGCGGGCCTGCGGCTGGCACCGTCGGCCGAGCGGGCGCTGCTGGCGTATGCGTGGCCCGGCAACGTGCGCGAGCTGGGCCACCTGATGGAGCGCGCCGCGCTGCTGGCCGAGCACGACGAGCTCGGCGCGGCTGCGCTCGCGTTCGGTCGCACCGAATCCGGTGAGGCCGGCTTCGACCAGATGACGCTGGAGCAGGCGGAGGGCTGGCTGCTGCGCCGCGCGCTGGATCGCTTCGACCACAACCTGCTGCGTGCTGCCGAGGCACTCGGCATCACCCGCCAGGCGCTGTATCGCCGGTTGGAAAAGCACGGCCTGCGCGTGCCGGGAGACGCGGACGATGGCGACGCCTGAGGCCGAAGAGGCATCGACGGCGCCGGCACGAAGTCCGCTAACCGCGCGGTTGCCGGCGTATGAGCGGCGCATCCTCGGCGGCAGCATGCTGGTCGCCGCGCCCGGCTTGATCGTCACCGCCGTGCTGCTGTGGGGCCACCCTTCCTGGCACGCGGCCGGGGCCTGGCTCTTGATGGCGGCGGTGGTCGCCACGGCGTGGCTGATCCGGTGGCAGGGCCGCCGGCTGATATATCCATTGCAGACCCTCTCCAGCCTGCTCGACGCCCTGCGGCTGGGCGACTACAGCCTGCGCGGCAAGGCGGGCGGTGCGCTGCACGACCTGGTCTACGACATCAACGCGCTGGCCGAACGGCTGCAGCAGGAGCGGCTGCAATTCGAAGAGTCGTCCTACCTGCTCGGCAAGACGCTGGCCGCGCTCGACAACGCGGTGCTGGTATTCGATCAGGACGGTCGTCTGCGCCTGCTCAACCCCGCCGCGCAACGCCTGCTGCAGGCCGAGCGCCACCAACTGTTCGGCCGCCGCGCGCAGGAGCTCGATCTGCAGTCGCTGCTGGATGCGCCGTCCGGGCAGTTGGTGAATCACCGTTTCGTCGGGCGCAGCGGGCGCTTCGAGATTCGTCATGCGCCGTTACGCACCGGCGGACGCAGTGGCCGCCTGCTGGTGATCAATGACGTCGGCCGCGTGCTGCGCGAAGAGGAGCGCCAAGCGTGGCAGCGCCTGCTGCGCGTGCTCGGCCACGAGGTGAACAACTCGCTGGCGCCGATCCAGTCGATGGCCGGCACGCTGGCTTCGCTGGCTTTGCGCGAGCCGCTGCCGGAGGACTGGCGTGAGGATTTCCGCGGCGGGTTGGAACTCATCGGCCACCGCGCCGGCGCACTTTCCCGATTTCTCGCCAGCTACAGCCGCCTGGCCCGATTGCCGCCACTGCAACGCCGCGAGCTGCCGCTGGGACCGCTGCTGGACAAGGTGGCGCGGCTCGAAGCGCGGCTGCCGGTGCAACTGATCGCAGGGCCGGATCTGTCAGTGTTGGTCGATCCGGACCAGCTCGAACAGGCACTGATCAACCTGGTGCGCAACGCGGCGGAGGCAAGCTTGCCGCAGCATGGCGCGGTGATCCTGCGCTGGCGCGTAGAGCCGGAGCGGGTAGTGATTGAAGTGCTCGACGAAGGCGCTGGCCCACCGACCAGCGACAACCTGTTCGTGCCATTTTTCACCACCAAGCCCGGCGGCTCGGGCATCGGCCTGGCGCTTGCGCGGCAGGTGGCCGAGGCACACGAAGGGGGCGTCAGCCTGGCAGCGCGCTCGGACGCATGTGGTGCGCTGGCGACGCTGTGGCTGCCGTGGTCTGTAGAACATCGAGGGCCCTTGTAGGGGCCACGCCAGCGGGTGGTGCGCTTGGCGGCTCGGTCCATTGAGAGTGAAACGCCTCGATGCGTGAGCAGGCTCCCGCGGGGTATGAGCATCGCTTGCCAAAGCTCTTTGGCGGCGCCCCGACAGACAAGTGGGTACTGATTCACGCGGCGCGTGGCGAAATGTCCTCCTCCCGGTTAGCCTCGGGTTCCCTTTTTCACGCCGCGCCTCATGAACGCTCCTATCCCACCTCGCCTCAACCCGCTCGCCCTCTTCATCTTCAGCTCGCGCTGGCTGCAGTTGCCGCTGTACCTGGGATTGATCGTGGCGCAGTGCGTCTACGTGTTCCTGTTCGGCAAGGAGCTGTGGCACCTGATCCACGAGGCGTCGCACCTGGGCGAGCAGGAGATCATGTTGATCGTGCTGGGCCTGATCGACGTGGTGATGATCTCCAACCTGCTGATCATGGTGATCGTGGGCGGCTACGAGACCTTCGTCTCGCGGCTGGGGCTGGAGGAACATCCCGACCAGCCGGAGTGGCTGAGCCATGTCAACGCGTCGGTGCTGAAGGTGAAGCTGGCGATGGCGATCATCGGCATCTCCTCGATCCACCTGCTGAAGACCTTCATCGCCGCCGGCTCGCTGCAGGGGCTGCCGTTCTGTTCGCCCGAGGTGCTCGCCACGATGGCCGACACCATGAACACCGCCAGCGTGCTCAAGTGCTCCACGCTCACCACGGTCGGCGTGATGTGGCAGACCATTATCCACGTGGTGTTCATCGCCTCGGCGATCGGCATCGCCTGGACCGACCGCATCATGCAGGCCGGCGTAGCGCGCGTGCGCGACGGGCACTGAGCCGTCGGTCATCGGGCCTCCATGCGCACTACCGGAATGCGAGAAAACGGTGCGTCCATGGCTGAGTGACGGAGCGATGGGCGACTGACCCATCGCATCATCCGCATCGCCAGCAGTGATCGCCCGATGCCGTAGCCCGAAAGGTCAGCGAGGCCGCTCAGGCACGCGACGACGGACCTGCCGCAATGTCAGCGGCGGGCCAACGGCAGGCTCAACCGTCCAGTTCGCTCCAGCGCGCGTAGGCCGCTTCCAGCTCGGCCTGCAGCTTCGCGACAGCCTCGTTGGCCGCGGTGATCGTGGCGCTGTCCTGCTTGAAGAAGGTCGGATCGGTCATCGCTTCGCCGCGTTTGGCGATCTCGGTTTCCAGCTCCTCGATGCGCTTGGGCAGCAGCTCCAGCTCGCGCTGGTCCTTGAAGCTGAGCTTGCGCTTCGGTGCCGCGACCGGGGCTGGTGCCGCAGCGGGCGGATCGGTGCGGGTGAGGCCGGGTTTCGCCGCCGCGGCTGCAACAGCTGCCGCTGCGCTGGGGCGCTGGCGCAGCCAGTCGGTGTAGCCGCCCACGTATTCGCCGATCTGGCCGTTGCCCTCCAGCACCAGCGTGCTGGACACCACGTTGTCGAGGAAGGCGCGATCGTGCGACACCAGCAGCAGCGTGCCCTGGTAGTCGGTGAGCAGTTCTTCCAGCAGTTCCAGCGTTTCGACGTCCAGATCGTTGGTCGGTTCATCCATCACCAGCAGGTTGGACGGCTGGGCGAACAGCTTGGCCAGCAGCAGGCGGTTGCGCTCGCCGCCGGAGAGTCGGGTGATCGGCGCGCGGGCGCGCTCGGGCGAGAACAGGAAATCCTGCAGGTAGCCGATGATGTGCTTGCGCGCGCCGTTGAGCTCGATGAACTCGCGTCCCTCGGCCACGTTGTCCAGCGCGTTGAGCTTGTCGTTGAGCTGCAGGCGGTGCTGGTCGAAGTAGGCGACCTGGATGCCGGTACCCAGCTCGGCCGCGCCGCGCTGCGGGGTGAGCTCGCCCAGCATGATCTTCAGCAGCGTGCTCTTGCCGGCGCCGTTGGGGCCGATGATGCCGATGCGGTCGCCGCGCATGATGGTGGTGCTGAAGTCGTCGATCAGCACGCGGCCGTCGTAGGCCTGATGCACGTGCTCCAGCTCGATCACCTTCTTGCCCGAGGCTTGCGCGTTGGCCGCGGTCATCTTCACGTTGCCGCTCAGGTTGCGCCGCTCGGCGCGCTCGTTGCGCAGCGCTTTCAGCGCGCGCACGCGGCCCTCGTTGCGGGTGCGGCGGGCCTTGATGCCCTGGCGGATCCACACTTCTTCCTGCGCCAGCTTCTTGTCGAACAGCGCGTTGGCCTGCGACTCGGCGTGCAGGCGCTCTTCGCGGCGGCGCAGGTAGTTGTCGTAGTCGCCCGGCCAGTCGGTGAGCGCGCCGCGGTCGATCTCGACGATGCGGGTGGCCAGCGCACGCAGGAAGCTGCGGTCATGGGTGACGAACAGGATGCTGCCTTCGAACTGCTTGAGGAAGTTTTCCAGCCAGCCGATCGCCTCGATGTCGAGGTGGTTGGTAGGCTCGTCCAGCAGCAGCACGTCGGGCTTGCGCACCAGCGCCTG
>DASUJJ010000004.1:0-9847 GCA_036279335.1 Dyella sp. | reverse complement strand
AGCCGCGGCGTGCCGGCCTGGCCATACCAGGCCAGGTACGGGGTGAGGTCGGTGCCGTTGGCTTCACCCAGCGCGGCGAGGAAATCCTCGATCGTGGCGGCACGCCCGTCGTGGGCGGCGAAGTAGCGGTCCATGCCGCGGCGGAAGCCCGCCGCGCCCAGCCGGCCGGCCAGCATGCGCACCAGTTCGGCACCCGTCTCGTAGACGGTGGCGGTGTAGAAGTTGTTGATCTCGCGGTACTCGGCCGGGCGCACCGGATGGGCCAGCGGGCCGGCGTCCTCGGGGAACTGCGCGCGGCGCAGCAGGGCGACATCCTCGATGCGCTTGAGCGCCACCGAGTTCATGTCGGCGGAGAACTGCTGCTCGCGGAACACCGTGAGCCCTTCCTTCAGCGACAGCTGGAACCAGTCGCGGCAGGTGACGCGGTTGCCGCTCCAGTTGTGGAAATACTCGTGCGCCACCACCGCCTCCACCGCCTTGTACTCGTCGTCGGTGGTGGTATCGGGATCGGCCAGCAGGTACTTCGCGTTGAAGATGTTGAGGCCCTTGTTCTCCATCGCGCCCATGTTGAAGTCGTGCGTGGCGACGACGTGGAACACGTCCAGGTCGTAGTGGCGCCCGTAGGCCTGCTCGTCCCAGCGCATGCAGCGCTCCAGCGCGTCCATCGCGTAGTGGCAGCTGTCGATCACGTTGGCCTCGGACCAGATCACCAGCTTCACCGCGCGGCCTTCGCCGGTGACGTAGTCGCGCTCGATCTTCTGCAGCCGCCCGGCGACCAGCGCGAACAGGTAGCAGGGCTTCGGGTGCGGATCGACGAAGCGCGCCCAGTGGCGCCCGTCCGGCAGCTCGCCGGCGCCGTCCGGGTTGCCGCCGGCCAGCAGCACCGGAAAGCGCGCGCGGTCGGCCTGCAGCGTTACCGTGTAGCGGGTCAGCACGTCGGGCCGATCGGGGAAGAAGGTGATGTGGCGGAAGCCTTCGGCCTCGCACTGCGTGAGCAGGAAACCCGCTTCGCGGCTGCCGGAGAGATACAGCCCTTCCAGCGCGGTGTTGGCGGCCGGATGGAGGCGCACGCGGGTGCTGAGCACGCTGCCGTCGCGCGCGCCGTGCACTTCCAGCACGCCGTCGGCGTAGCGCCAGGCGGCGGCGTCCAGCGGCTGTTCGTCCAGTGCGATCGACAGCAGTTCCAGCCCTTCGCCGTCCAGCCGCAGCGGTGCGTCAGCGTCGCCGCGCAGATGCAGGCGTGCGGTGACCTCGGTGGTGTCGATGCCGAGCTCGAAGCTCAGCTCGATCGATTCCACGCGCCACGCGGGCGGGGCGTAGTCGCGCAGGCGGATCGGAGCGGTGGGGTGGTCGTGGCGGTCAGACATGGGTAGAGCGGATCGGGTGGGGCCGATCAGGCTAACATGGCCGGCCTTGTGGCCAGGTTCAGGTCGATGCCGTCATTCGAGGTTGCCCGCGACGCGCTGGGAGCGCACGCCTTGGTGGTGCTGCACGATGTGGC
Organism: Dyella sp.; assembly: GCA_036279335.1. Taxonomy (GTDB): domain Bacteria; phylum Pseudomonadota; class Gammaproteobacteria; order Xanthomonadales; family Rhodanobacteraceae; genus Dyella_A. The sequence goes on along the minus strand of DASUJJ010000004.1, from coordinate 8,346 downwards.
GCGCGACCGACGCGTGCGAATCGCCCACCGCGGCGCCACCGTGCTGTCGATCGAGGTGCGCCACCGCGGCGGCACCGTGGATCTGGCCGACGGCTACCGCGACGCTGCCGAACTCGACGCACGGCCCAGCTCGCGCTTTGCGGTGATGGTGCCGTTCGCCAACCGCATTGCCAATGCGCGCTACCGTTTCGACGGCGTCGAGCACGACCTGCAGCCCGGCGTGCCGGAAACCGGGCGCGCGGCCCGCCACGGCTTCGTGCGCGACGTCGATTTCGACCTGCAGGCGCTCGTCGCCGACGAGGGCGGCGCGGAGGCGACGTTCACCACCGCGACCCCGGCGGACGCGCACCCCGGCTATCCGTTCGCGATCGAGCTGGCGATCCGCTACCGGCTCGACGCGCGCGGGCTCACTCTCGAGGCCACCATGCGCAACGTCGGCGATGACGCCGCACCGTGCTTCTTCGGCTGGCATCCGTACTTCCGCCTCGGCGACGCGCCGTTGGACACGTGGGAGCTTGAGTTGCCCGCGCGCACCGTGATCGCCACCGACGCGAGCCTGATTCCGCTGCCCGGCGAGGCGGCGCGCGTGCCGATCGAGCGCGAGCCGTCGCTCGATTTCCGCACGCCGCGTGCGGTGGGTTCGGTGCAACTGGATAACGCCTTTGTCGATCTGGCACCCGATGGCGACGGCCTGCTGCGCGGCCGCCTGCGCGATCCCGCCAGCGGGCTGGGTCTCGCGCTGTGGCAGGAACGCGGCGTAATGCTGGCATTCACCGCCGACACGGTGAGCCGCGACGTGCGCCGCGCGCTGGCGCTGGAGCCGATGGAAAGCTGGGCCAACGCCTTCAACCGGGCCGATTGCGCCGACGCGATCCGCCTTGCCCCCGGCGCCGAGCGCCGCTTCCGCTGCGGCGTGGAGTTCGATACCGCATGAATCAGCACGCGCTTCCCACCATCGGCACCATCCGCGACGCCGCTGCGCGCATCGCCCCTTACGCCGCCGTTACGCCGGTGCTGCGCAGCGACGCGCTCGACGCGCTGGCCGGCGCCCGGCTGCACTTCAAGTGCGAGAACTTCCAGCGCGGCGGTGCCTTCAAGTTCCGCGGCGCCTGCAACGCGGTGTGGTCGCTGGATGAGGCCGACGCGCGCCGCGGCGTGGTCACCCATTCGTCCGGCAACCACGGCAGCGCGCTGGCGCTGGCCGCCGCCACGCGCGGCATCGCCGCCCACGTGGTGGTGCCCGAGGGCGCAGTGCAGGCCAAGCTCGAGCTGATCGCACGCGCCGGTGCGGTGCTGCATCGCTGCGCGCCGACCCAGGCCGCGCGCGAGGCGAAAGCCGCGCAGGTGCAGCGCGACACCGGCGCCGTGCTGGTGCATCCGTATGCCGATGCGCGGGTGATGGCCGGGCAGGGCACGATCGCGCTGGAGCTGCTGGCACAGGTGCCGGTGCTTGATGCGCTCATCACCCCGGTGGGCGGCGGCGGGCTGGCCGCCGGCGTGGCGATTGCCGCGCACGCGCTGCGCCCCGGCCTGCCGCTGTTCGCCGCGGAACCGGCCGGTGCCGACGACGCGGCGCGCTCGCTGATCGCCGGTCACCGCGTCGAAAGCGTGCTGCCCGATACCGTCTGCGACGGCCTGCGCGCGCTGGTCGGCGAGCCCAACCTGCACGCGCTGCGCGAGCATGCGGTGGAGGTGATCACGGTCACCGATGCGGAAACCATCGCCGCGATGCGGCTGATCTGGCGCGAGCTCAAGATCATCGTCGAGGTCTCCTGCGCCACCGTGCTGGCCGCCGTGCTCAAGGCGCCCGCGCGCTTCGCGGGTCGCCACCTCGGCCTGGTGCTCACCGGCGGCAATGTGGATCTCGACGCGCTGCCCTGGGGCACGACGCCGCACCTCTGACCGCACGATCCGCGGTCGTCCGCGCCACGGCGCGGTTTTGCAGGGAAAGCCACGGGAATCAAGCGCCCGTGCGCTGGCGTGCGCGTGCATCCGCGATGCGCGTGGCGGCGTAAGCGTCCGTGCCTCACGCCGCCGTCTGGGAATGACGCCGCCTGGCAAGTCCAGCGCTCGCACTGGCGAACCCACGGTTCGCCCGCCGCGCTTGGCCACACTCTTTCCGTCTTCTTTTCAAAGGTCACGTGACGACCATGCATCACTACAACTATCTGCTCGTACTCCTCTCCTACACCGTCGCGGCGCTGGGTTCGTTCACCGCGCTGCGGCTGATCGGCGGGCTCGCCCGGGCGCGGGTGGGCCGAGAACGCACGCTCACCATCGTCACCGCCAGCGTGGTGATGGGACTGGGCGGCATCTGGGCCATGCATTTCATCGCCATGCTGGCGTGCCACATGCCCGGGCCGGTGACCTATGACGTGCCGCTCACCGCGGCATCGGCTGCAGTGGCGGTGCTGGCCTGCCTGGTGGGGCTGACGCTCGCCTCGCGCGAGCACCACTCGGCGATGACGCTGGTGACTTCGGGCAGCTACATGGGCATCGGCGTCGCCGCCATGCACTACATGGGTATGTACGCCATGCGCCTGCCGGCCGCCGTCGGCTACAACGGCGGGATCGCCGCACTGTCGGTGGTGGTGGCGATCGTGGCGTCGATCGCCGCGCTGTGGATCGCGTTCGAGCGGCGCGGCCCGGTGCAGACGGCGGTCGGCGCGCTGGTGATGGGGCTGGCGGTGTGCGGCATGCACTACACCGGCATGGCCGCGGCGGACTTCGAGCCGAACGATCTGCCCGTGCGCGCCGGCGGTCTGGGAGGTGAGTACCTGGGCCTCGTGGTGTTCGCCGCGGTCGCCACGCTGCTGCTGGTGGTGCTGGTTCGCGTCATCAGCCGCCAGCGGCGGTTCGCGTTCGACGGCTGAGCGCACTCGGGGGTCGGCACGGGCGTGCGTCGACTGCTTCCGCACTGGCGCGCGCCTTGCGACTTCCCGCAAGCCATCGGGGGCGGCTGACGGTGACTGTGCCTGGGCCGCCTCAGCGCCTGCGCAAGCGCAGCCCGCTCACCGCCAGCAGGCCCAGCAGCACGAACACGATGCCCACGCCTTCCATCGCCGACGGCTGCTCGTGGGTAATGGCCCAGGCCAGCAGCACCGCGAGCACCGGCACGCCGAGGCTGGACAGGCTGGCCACCGCGGTCGGCAGCCGCTGCAGCACGATCAGCCACAGCCACCACGCCAGGCTGGAAGCGAACAGCACGCTGTAGCCCAGTGCGAAAATCAGCGCGTGGTTCCAGATCATCGGCTTTTGCGGCACGACCAGCGCGATCGCGCCCAGCGCCAGCCCGCCAAACAGCATCTGCCATGCGGTGAGGCTGAGCGGTGCCACCGCGTGGCGCTGGAACAGACGCTTGCTCAGCACGGTACCGGCCGCCCACGCGATGCCACCGAGGAGTGCCAGCGCGGTGCTCAGCGGGCTGCCCAGTCCGTGCCACGGTTCAAGGATGAACACCAGTCCGATCGCCGCGAGCGCCATGCCCGTCCAGTGGCGCGGCGTCGGCCGGTCGGCCAGCAGCGGCCAGGCCAGCAGCACCGCCCAGAACGGCATGGTGTAGGCCAGCAGCGCCACGTGGCCGGCGCCGCCGTCGACCAGCGCCCACTGCTCCAGCCCCTGGAACGCCGCGGTCTGGCACAGGCCGATCAGCGCAGTGGCTAGCAGGGGCGGCGGTGCCATGTGCTGGCGCGTGGCGGCCAGCACGAGGAACAGCGCACCCGCGCCCAGCAGATAGCGCAAGGCGGCAAAGTCGAACGGCCCGGCGTAGGCCAGCGCCTGCTTCATCACCACCCAGCTGTACGCCCACAGCACCAGCGTGACGAGCAGGGCGGCGACGGCGCCGCGCCGGGAGGATTCGTTCGACATGAGCGGGATGGCCGTGGGCAATGCGCCAGTCTAGCGAAGCACCGGGGTTCGCCGCTGGCCCGTTCATGCGGAGCGGGCGATCGGCGGTGTGTTGCGGACACCGGTGGACCCGTCAGGACAAGCCGGGATGCCCGCCGATCAAGCCGCTGGCGCGCCGTGCGTGCGAGCCCATGCGGTCGCCAAGTGCGCAGCGTGCCACTACATTGCGCTGGCGCCGTCACGGGAGAACTCGATGCAACGCTGTCACTGGGCCGCACAGGACGCGCTGATGTGCGCCTATCACGATCGCGAGTGGGGCACGCCGCTGCACGACGACCGCGCGCTGTTCGAGTTCCTCTGCCTGGAAGGCGCGCAGGCGGGCCTGTCGTGGCGCACCGTGCTGGCCAAGCGCGAGCGCTACCGCGAGGTGTTCCACGGCTTTGCCATCGACCGCGTGGCGGCGATGGGCGACGCCGAGCTCGATGCGCTGATGCTCGATCCGGGCATTATCCGCAACCGGCTCAAGATCACTTCCGCGCGCGACAACGCGCGCGCCGCGCAGGCGGTGATCGCCGAGCACGGTAGCCTGGATGCCTTCCTGTGGTCGTTCGTCGACGGCCAGCCGATCCGCAACGCCTGGCGCGACCGCACCCAGGTGCCCGCCACCACCGCGCACTCCGACCGCATGAGCAAGGCGCTGAAAAAGCGCGGTTTCCGCTTCGTCGGCAGCACCATCTGCTACGCCTTCATGCAGGCCACCGGCATGGTCGACGACCACACTGCCGACTGCTTCCGCCACGGCGTGCGTTGACCTGCTGATCGCGCGCGGCACAGCGGAGAGCGTGAGTCTGCACCGGCTCGTGAGCCGCACGGCGAATGGATCCGGTCACGTCGGGTGCTGTTCAAGGTCATCGGATTGAACGTTCGCCTGCGCGCCGTGTGACGCAGTTGGCGTGCATTCCCGCGATCCCGTCACACAAGCTGGGCGAACGCCCAACGGTGTCTAAACAAGGCCTCTCGCCTTGATTGTTCTTGCGCCGGCATTGCGGAACCATGACACGGGTTTTGCTGCACGCGGTCGCCATCGGCACACGATGCGCGAGGGGACACAGGGGCGTGGCAGGGACGGCAGCTGGCATCACCTCCCCTCATCCATCCACGGAGAACCCGCATGAAGACCAAGCAGCTTGCGCTTGCCTGCGCCATCGCACTGTCCGCGCTCGTCGCGGCTCCTGCTTTCGCGCAGACCTCGGCCGACGACCCCACGGACGTCCCGGCCAGCAACACCAGCGGGCCGGAATCCACCCGCCTGAGCACCGAGTTTTCGACCTTCGCCGGTTCGGACGCCAACGCCCAGGCGCTGGTCACCGGCCTGCGTGACGGCACCGCGATCACGCTGGACGAAACGGTGACCAACCCCGACGGCACCACCGCCACGACGCAGACCACCATCCAGCCGGCCACCGGCCCGCTCGGCTATGGCAACGTGCGCATCGCGCTGGCGCTGGCCGAAGCCAGCCTCGCCCAGCAGGGCATCACCGATCCCACCGCCGAGGACATCGCGGCCGCCCTCAACGGTGGCACGCTGATCATGGCCGATGGCACCACCGTCGACCTCAACGGCGTGCTCGCCGAACGTGCTGCCGGCCAGGGCTGGGGGCAGATCGCCAATGCGATGGGCTTCAAGCTTGGTGATCTGATGCGTTCGCCGAACGCCGTCGCGCACGCCGCTGCCGCCGCGCACGGGCATGCCGATACGAAAGTCGCCAAGGTCGAGCTGTCGGCCCACGGCCACGCCGATGCGCATGTCGCCGTGCCCGACCACGCCGGCGCGGTGGCGAAGATCGAGCGCCCGGAGCGCCCGACCCGTCCCGAGCGCCCGCAGCGCCCGGAGCGTCCGCAGCTGCCGGATCATCCGACCCACGTCGGCCGTCCGGGCGGCTGATCGCGCTTCTTCACACTGGCCCGTCGCATGGCCGACGGGCTCGCTCTCTTCACGTCATCAGGAACACAACAACATGCGCAACACAGCGTATTGGATTGCCGTTGGCTCGCTCGCGTTGCTGGCCGCTCCGGTCGCCCATGCGGCCGACGGCGACGGCCAGTTCAGCCTCAGCGGCGGCGCCAACTACAGCAGCGGCAAGTACGGCACCAGCGTCACCACCGATATCTGGTCGGTGCCGGTCACGGCGGCTTATCAGACCGATCGCTGGACGTTCAAGCTGGTGGTGCCGTACGTCAACATCAGCGGCGCCGGCAACGTGATTCCCGGCACCGGTCCGGTGAACAACGGCAACCCGATTGGCCGCGGCCTGGGCCGCGTGCTCGGCGGTGGCGGCAACACGCCGACCACCACTACCAGCGGCTCCGCCTCGGGGCTGGGCGATGTAGTGGCCTCGGCCGGTTACCAGGTCTACACCAGCCAGGACGGCACCTTCGGCCTGGATCTCACCGGCAAGATCAAGTTCGGCACCGCCGACGAGAACAAGGGCCTGGGCACCGGCAAGAACGACTACGGCGTGTCGCTGGACACTTACAAGGTGGCCGGCCACTGGACCCCGTTCGGTGGCGTGGGCTGGACGAAGTACGGCAGCTCGCAGTACATCAAGCTGAAGAACGCGTTCAATGCCAACCTCGGCGTCGACTACAAGCTCGATGCCGCCAACAACGTCGGTACGTACTACTACTACCGCGAGCGCATCGCCGAGGGTGGCGCCGCGCAGAGCGAGCTCACCGGCTACTGGAACCACAAGATCGGCACCCACTGGCGCGTGCAGACCTATGCGCTGGCCGGCTTCAGCAACGGCAGCCCGGACTGGGGCGCCGGGGCGTCGGCGAAGTTCCTGTTCTGAGCCCGGCGCGGGCGATGCGCTTGTCGCCCGCGTGTTGATAAGCCCCGCCTCGCACGCCGCGGTGGGGCTTCCCTTTGTCTGTCGTCATCGGCCGCCGCGCAAGCGAGCGCACGCGCGATGCGCGGCATGGTCGGGATCTTCGTGCAGCAGGCGGCGGGTGACGCCGTTGGTCCAGCCGAAGCCGTCCTGCAGCGGGTACTCGCCGCCGTCGCCGCCGCGCACGTCGTCGCGGTCGCCGGTCAGCACGTACTTCTCCACCAGCTTGCCTTCGCGCTGATAGAGCGCGCCCACGGTGTGCAGCCAGCGCTGGGCGATGTCGCGTGCCAGCGGCAGCTGGCCGCCGCGCGCGAAGCCCTTGATCGCCAGCCACTGCAGCGGCGCCCAGCCGTTGGGTCGATCCCACTGCTGGCCGCTGTCCACCTCGCTGGTGGCGATGCCGCCAGGTGCCAGCAGGCGGTCGCGCACCGTGTCAGCCACGCGGGCCGCGTACGCGTCGTTGCCCACCAGCCCCACCAGCAGCGGTGCGGTGGTGGCCGCGGTGAGCAGCTCGCGCCGTTCGCCACGCTGCCAGTCGACGTCGACGAAAGCGCCCTGCCGCTCGTCCCACATCCAGCGCAGCATGGCGGAGCGCCGCGCCTGCGCGCGGCGGGTGAAGTCGGCTGCGTCCGCATGCAGGCCGGCCGCTTCGCTCAGCCGCGCCAGCTGGCGCTCGCTGGCGTAGAGCAGGCTGTTGAGGTCCACCGGCAGGATCGCCGTGGTGCGCGTGGTGGAGAGGTCGTCCGCGCGATCGCACCAGCGCGCGCTGAAGTCCCAGCCGGAGGCCGCGGCGGCGCGCAGGTCGCGACACACTTCGGGCGTAGGGCGCGCGCTGCGCGAGGCGGTGGTTTCGTCTTCCAGGAACGACTCCTCGCGCGGGGTGTCGCGGTCGTCCCAGTAGCGGTTGAGCACGCTGCCGTCGTCCAGCCGCACGCCGTGGCGGTGCGCGTCGCCGCGGCGCAGATCGTCGGTGCCGTCCATCCACCATGCGTACTCGCGGCGCAGCTGCGGCAGGTAGCTGAGCGCCTTGCACAGGCCGCGCTCTTCGAACAGCGAAATCATCAGCGCGAACACCGGCGGCTGCGAGCGGCTGAGGTAGTAGCTGCGGTTGCCGTTGGGCACGTGGCCGTAGTGGTCGATCAGCCAGGCGAAGTTGTCGGCCATGGCGGCGAGCAGGTCGCGCCGGCCGCTCTCGACCAGGCCGAGCATGGTGAAGTACGAATCCCAGTAGTAGATCTCGCGGAAGCGCCCGCCCGGCACCACGTAGTCGTTGGGCAACGGCAGGATCGAGCTGCCGGCCGGATGCTCGTGCGGGTGGCGGGTGAGCACGCGCCACAAGCCGTCGATGTGCGCCTTGAGTGACTGGTTGGGATCGGAGACATAGTGGCTGGTCGCCGCCTTTTCCTCCGCGAAGTGCGCGTGCACGAACTCGGTCAGGTTGAAATCGTCGCGATGCTGCTGCGCGCGATAGCGCTCCAGGATGCGCTGCGGATCCTGCCGCGGCACGCAGTCGACAAAGGTCTTGCCGTCGGGAAACACCCGCGCGCGCTGCACCGCGCGGAACAGCTCCTGGTAACGGTCGGCGGGGGTCAGTGGATCGGCGGCCGGGATG
>DASUJJ010000003.1:0-4261 GCA_036279335.1 Dyella sp. | reverse complement strand
GCAGTCGGCCACGCTGTCGACCAGGATGCGCACGGCGCGGATGTCGTACAGGTCGGAAAACTCCAGCGCCTTGCGCTGCATTTTTTTCCAGATCGAATAGATGTGCTTGGGCCGCCCGGCCAGGTCGGCGCGGATGCCGGCAGCGGTCAGCGCCTTGCCCAGTTCGGCCAGCGATTCACGGATGAAGTTCTCGCGGTCTTCGCGGCGCTCGTCGAGCAGCCTGGCGATGCGGCGGTAGGTGTCCGGCTCCAGGTAGCGGAACGCCAGATCCTCCAGCTCCCACTTCAGTTGCCAGATACCAAGCCGGTTGGCCAGCGGGGCGTGGATGTCGCGGGTCAGCCGCGCCAGGTCGGTGCGCGCCGGTTCGGGCAGCGCCAGCGCCGTGCGCATGCGCGCCAGCTGCCGCGCCAGCAGCACGAACACCACGCGCAGGTCGCGGATGATCGCCAGCAGCAGCCGGCGCAGGCCCTCGGAACTGGCCGCGCCGCTGCGCTGCGCATGCAGCGCCCACACTTTTTCGGCGGCCTGCTGGCCTTCCACCAGCCGGCGCAGCTCCGGCGCCAGCGACGATGCCTGCGCCTCGTAGGTCGCTGGCGCCGCCTGCGCCAGCGCAAACCACAGCGCGGCGGCCTGGGTCTGCGCGTCGCAGCCGAGCATGACCAGCAGATCGAGCACGTCGGCGCATTCGGCCTGCGGTACCGGCGCCTCGGCACACGCATCAAGCGCCGTCACCAGCACCGCGGGCAGCTCGGCGCGTCGCGCCAGCCAGGGCGCGAGCGTGGGCGTGCTGCCGTGAGTGATGGGGATCATCGCGATGCCATGGGAGCGAACGGCCATTCTATGCGAGCACGACCACCGCGCGGCCGCCTGCCCGCCCGCACCGTGGCTCGGGTACGCTTTGTCCGCCCCAGCTCATCACGGTAGATCGCCATGCGCCTTGCCACGCTGCTCCTTACGCTGCTGTTCGCTGCACCCCCCGCCGTGATGGCGCAAACGGAATCGCCCGCGTCGCTGCGCGAGCGCATGGGCGACACCGAATTCCAGGCCGCCGGCCTGGGCAAGCTGTCACCGGCGGAGTTGGCGCGGCTCGAAGCGTGGCTGACCGCCCATCCGCGCACGGAAACCAAGCTGGTAAGCGCCAGCGGCAAGCCGGTGTTCTACGTCGCCAGCAGCAAGCGCGCGGCGTTCGAAGCGCACGTCGCCGGCCACTTCGCCGGCTGGACCGGGCGCAACCTGATCACGCTGGACAACGGCCAGCAGTGGCGCCAGGTCGGCTCGGACCAGCCCGCCTGCAACAGCAGCGACAACGCCGTGGCGAAGGTGAAGCCGAGCCTGTTCGACAGCTGGCTGATGTACGTGAAGGGCTGCAACGGCAGCGTCCACGTCGAGCGGGTGAAGTAAGCCCGCTCAGCGCGCGTCGATCGCTTCCAGCGCCCGCGCCAGGCGCTTGGCCGACACCGGTTCGGCGGTCTTGAGCTCCTGCGCGAACAGCGACACGCGCCATTCCTCGATCAGCCAGCGCAGTTCCTCCAGATCGTCGCGGCCTTCGGCGCGATGGTTGAGGTAGGCGCGCCAGTACGGCAACACCTGCAACATGCGCTGCTGGTCTTTCGACGGATCCTGCCGCAGCCGCTCGGCGCGCAGGCGCATCGCCTTGAGGTAGCGCGGCAGATGCGCCAACCGAGCAGTCGACAGCTCGCGCGCGAAGCCCGCGCTGAGCAGCGCATCGAGCTGCTCATGCAGGTCGTCGTAGCTGGCGCGGGCGAAGCCCATCAGCGGCGGCTGCAGCCACGGCTTCATCTCCGCCTGCGCCTCGATGATCGGCTCGGCCAGTTTCAGCCGTTCCACCGCGCAAGCGAACAGTTCGCGCACCGCCTGCGTGCGCAGGGTCTCGAACGCGCCGGCGGTGCGTACATCCAGCTCGTGGCGATCGAGCAGGTCGGCGAAGCCGCCCTCGACCAGATCCTCGCGCAGGCTGTCGATGCTGCCCAGCGGCGCGTATTTCAGCGACAGCGCGTTGGCGATCGGCAGGCGACGGCGCGCCTGCTTCATGTCGGCGGCGAGCGCGTTGCGCAGCAGCCGGATCACGCCGGCGCGATGCGCTTCGGCCGCCTCGTCGCGGCGTTCGAACACGCGCAGCGCCACCGTCTCGCCCAGGTCGACCAGCGCGGGAAACGCCAGCAGCCCGCCGGTCGAGCGCACCTGCGCGGGAATCTCCTCGAAATCCCAGCTGGCCACGTCCTCGCGGGTGAGCTCCACGTCGGTCTTGCGCGAGAACGCCTCGCGCGCCTGACCTTCCCACTGCGCGCGCAGCGCGGCGAGATCGCGCGAGGCGGTCAGCGTGCGGCCACTGTCATCGTGCAGGCGGTAGCGCATGGAGAAATGCGGCGGCAGTTCCACTGCGGCGAATTCGGCCGCGCTGACCTCCACGCCCGTGGCGCGCTTGAGGAAGGCGGCCAACGCCTTCGCCAGCGGCTCGTCGCGCGGTGCCTCGGCCTCGACGAAGGCGCGGGCAAAATCCGGCGCGGGCACGAAGTTGCGCCGCAGCGCCTTGGGCAGGCCGCGGATCAGCTCGGCCACCTTCTCGCCCAGCAGGCCGGGCACCAGCCATTCGCAGCGCGCGGTGGGCAGCGCGTTGAGCATCGCCAGCGGCAGGTGCAGGGTGACGCCGTCAGCGTCATCGCCGGGCACAAAGCGGTATTCCAGCCGGTAGCGCTGCGGTCCGATCTCGATGGCGGCGGGAAACGCCTTCGGATCCAGCCCCGCGCCGCCGACCATCACGTCGTCGATCGACCAGCGCAGCGCTGCCTGCTCCGCCGGGCGCGCCTTGCGATACCACGCTTCCAGCCCGCGGCTGCTGGCGATGTCCTCGGGCAGCTTGCCCTCGAAGAAGGCGACCAGCTCGTCCTCGTGGCGAATCAGCCCTTCGCGGCGCTGCTTCGCCTCGATGCCGCGGGCGTCTTCGAGCACGCGCTGGTTGGCGCGCAGGAAATCCACCTTCGCCTCGATGTCGCCGCGCGCCAAGGCCTCGCGCAGGAAGATCTGGTGCGCCAGCGCGGGATCCTGCTGCTGGAAGGTCACCGCGCGCCGCTCGACCAGGTTCAGCCCGAACAGGCTCACCTGCTCGTAGGCCACCACGCAGCCGCGCTTCTTCGACCAGTGCGCCTCGCGGCAGCTGGACTTCACCAGCTGCGCGGCCTGCTCCTCGATCCACAGCGGCTCGACGCGGGCGCACATCATGCCCCACACCTTGCCGCCGATATCGAGGATCTGCGCGGCGAACACCCAGTTCGGCGGCAGCTTGCCCAGCGCCGAGCCGGGGAATATCTGGAACTTGCGCTCGCGCGTGCTGTGGAACACGCCCTTCTCGTCCTTGCGTCCGACCTGGGTCGGCAAGCCGGCGAGGAGGGCGCGGTGGATCGATTCAAAGAGACGCGCGGCGTCTTTTTCATCGATATCGTGCTTCTCGCGTTCGCTCCCTCTCCCCGTCGGGGAGAGGGTTGGGGTGAGGGGCCGGGGCTCGCCCCGACCTCTCGTGGTACGCGCAGCTCTCGGCGCCTCGCTGCGCGAAGCGCGCCCCCTCACCCAAGCCCTCTCCCCCGGCTGCGCCAGGGGAGAGGGAGTCTTGTCGGCTTCGCTGCCCGGCCTTGGTACGGCGGCCCTCTCAACCCGTCCCCCTGATCGGGTCAGGGGCAGACTCTCTCCCCGGCGGGGAGTGGGCGCGGAGCCTGCGGCCACTTCGGCATCGAGGGTCCAGCCCAGCTCGCCCACCACCAGAAGCAGTTGGCGATGCAGCTCGCGCCATTCGCGCAGGCGCAGGAAGGAGAGGAAATGCCGCGAGCACCAGTCGCGCAGCTTCGACTGCGTGAGCTCCTCGCTGGCCTCGTGATAGGCGCGCCACAGGTTGAGCACGCCGAGGAAGTCGGACTTCGGATCGGCGAACACCGCGTGCGCCGCGTCGGCCTGCCCGCGCGCGTCGGCCGGGCGCTCGCGGGGGTCCTGGATGCTGAGGAAGCTCACCACGGTGAGCAGCTCGCGCAGGCAGCCGAGCCGGCGCGCTTCCACCAGCATGCGCGCCAGCTGCACGTCGATCGGCAGGCGCGCCAGCTCGCGGCCGATTGCGGTGAGCGTGCGCTTGTCGTCGATCGCCGAGATCTCCGCCAGCCGGCGGTAGCCGTCGGCCACCACGCGCGGATCGGGCGCCTCCAGGAACGGGAACTCGTCCACCTCGCCCAGCTTCAGCGCCAGCATGCGCAGGATC
>DASUJJ010000002.1:0-4354 GCA_036279335.1 Dyella sp. | reverse complement strand
TTCCACGCCGATGCCGTACGCGGTAAGGCCGAAGCCCACCGCGGCAATGCTGGAAAACGATTCGCCCGGATAGTGATCCGGCACCATTCCGGTGACCGGGTCGGCGCTGTCCCAGAACCAGCGGAAGGTGCGCTGCTCCAGGTCGTCGACCAGCGCCTGCTGGGCAGCGGTGGGTTGGTAACTGACCGATGCCTGTGCCGACGCGGAAGTCGTGTCGGCCCTCGTGGTACCGGGCAGCGCGCTGCCGAGCACCAGCAAGGCCGAGAGCAACGTGGTGCAGAGATTTTTCAGGACAGCAGGACGCATGCGGGGACGGACTCGTGTGGCTGGCGGGGAGAGCGGGCCGATCCGGCTGGCCCAGGCGCCGCGGGGACGGCGCGGCGGCGGCGCTTGCGCGCTCGCCGCGTGAGTGGATCAGGCGGCCATGGGTGCCCCGACCGGCGCGGCCTGGCAGTAGCGCGCGATGAAGGCCTCGTGCGCGGGCATCGCCTCCACGCAGTCGGCGATCACGCGCTGCACGTGCTGCAGGAAGGCCCTGAGCTCGGTCGGCGCGAGCTGGTCGACCAGCGGGTGATAGCCCTGCGGCACGATGCCTTGGCCGATCATCACCTGCACCCAGCTGACCAGCGCGAACATCTCCTCGCCCTCACGGAAGAAGCGCCCGCTGTCGAGGAACAGCGCGATGGTGTCCTTCAGCGATGCGGGGATGTCCATCGTGCGGCACTGGTTCCAGAACGGCGTGTCGCTGCGCTGGGTGGCGTGGTAATGCAGGATCAGGAAGTCGCGGATGCGCTCGCATTCGAAGCGCGTCTGCGCGTTGTAGCGATCGGTCAGCACCGGGCTGAAGCCCCGCCGCGGAAACAGGTTCAGCAGTCGCGAGATGCCCGACTGGATGAGGTAAATGCTGGTCGATTCCAGCGGCTCCATGAAGCCGCTGGCCAGGCCCAGTGCGACCACGTTGCGATCCCACGTCTTGCGCCGCAGGCCGATGGTGAAACGCAGCGGCCGCGGGTCGCCCAGCGCCGTGCCGTCGAGGTTGGCCAGCAAGGTGGCGGCGGCCTCGTCGTCGCTGATGTGCGCGCTGGAATACACGTGGCCGTTGCCGGTGCGGTGCTGCAGCGGAATGCGCCACTGCCAGCCGGCCGCGCGCGCGGTGGAGCGGGTGTAAGACGTGGGCGGGCCGACCTTCTCGCAGGCCACCGCGAGCGCACGGTCACACGGTAGCCAGTGGGTCCAGTCGTCGTAACCGGCGTGCAGGGTCTGCTCGATCAGCAGGCCGCGGAAGCCGGAGCAATCGATGAACAGCTCGCCCTCGATCGCCTCGCCGCCTTCCAGCACCACGGCATGCACGAAGCCGTCCTCGGCGCGCTGGCACACCTGCGCGATCTTGCCCTCGGTGCGGCGCACGCCGCGGGCCTCGGCGTATTCGCGCAGCATTTTCGCGTAGCGGCCGGAGTCGAAGTGGTAGGCATAGGCTATGTTCGCCAGCGGCGAATTGGCCGGCGCGTCACTGGCCGAGGCCATGAACTTGCCGCGCTGCGCGGCCAGCGTGTTGAGCGAGTATTCGCCCAAGTCCGCCGCCAGCCCGAGTTGGGCCGCACGGACCCAGTACTGGTGGAACGGCAGAAGGCCCAGCATATGGCCGAGCTCGCCAAAGCCGTGGATGTAGGAGTCGCCCAGTCGGCCCCAGTCGTTGAATTGGACGCCCAGTTTGAACGTGCCCTGCACGCGGCGGACGAACTCGATCTCGTCGATGCCGAGCAGGTTGTTGAACAGCTTCAGGTGCGGCACGGTGGCCTCGCCCACGCCGACGGTGCCGATCTCCTCGGACTCCACCAGCCGGATTGCGTAGTCCGGCCCGAGTACCTTCGCGAACGCCGCCGCCGCCATCCAGCCGGCGGTGCCGCCACCGACGATCACGATGTTCCTGATGCGCGAATCACTCATGCCGTACCCGCTGAAAAAGTCGGCGCGGCGACCGCCGCGCCGGGGAGGAAGGCGGCATCCGCGAGCGCGGGTGCCGCCGTGAACTGCTAGAACCTCATGCCGACTTCGAACTTGAAGGTGCGCGGCACGAAGGTGATGTTGCCGGTGGGGTTGTAGCGCGAACTGAGCTGGCTGGCCGTGTTGTATTGCCCGACGCTGTAGATGATGTCGGTGTAGTTGCGGAAGTTGAACACGTTCAGCACGTCGAAGCGTCCGTACAGCGTGACCCCGTGGCCCAGGTCGAAATCCTTGGTGGCCTGGAAGTCCACGTCGCGATAGCCGAAGAACTTGCCGCCCACCAAGAACTTCCCGCTTGCCTGCGGCGTGCTCGCCGCCGGCGTGCAGTGGCTGCCGGTGGGGAAGGTATAGCCCCCGTAGCAGGCGAGGAGGTTGCCCGGCGTGGGCGTGGCCAGGGTGAGCTTCGCCGACATGGTGATGCCCCACGGTCCGTCGATCACGCCGGTGGCGACGAGGCGGTGGCGCGGCGCGGCGTTGGAGTCGATGAACGGATAGTCGCCGAGCGTGGCCTCGTCGAATGAGTAGTGCTCGTTGATGTCGCGGTTATGCGTAGCGCTGGTGTAGGTGTAGGCAAACGTAGCGCCCCAGCCGGACTCCTTGTCGTACGGCCTGTTGGCCGACAGCAGGAACTGGGTGGTGCGCGTCTCGATGCCGTTGTTACCCACGATCAGCGCGCCAAAGCCCGGCACGCCGTTGCCCCACGGCTGGCTGCCGTTCTGGAAGAAGTCGCCGTTCGGATAGCGGTTGCCCAGGGTGAAGCCGAAGCCGTCGTAGCTGAGCACGCGGGCCACCGTGGCGTCGGTCTGCCACTCGCCGATGCGGTTGGACATGCCGATGCTGAACTGGTCTGAATACGGTGCCTTCAGGTTGTTGTTGAGGATGTCCACCTCGGTGCCGGCGTTGCTCGCCTGGAGCAGGCTCTGCAGGTTGCTCAGGCCGTTGAGGTAAGCCGGATCCCAGTCGAAACACGGCGCGGCGTCGCGGTAGCAGGCGCCGGTGTCCGGGTCACGGAAATTCACCGTGAACTGGGGCAGCGCCGCCTTGGTGGTCTCCAGCTGCAGGTAGTCGAACAGGTTGCGGTCGTAGGCGCGTCCAGCGCCGCCGTGGATCACGTGCGCCTCGTCGCCGTTGAGGTCGTAGGAGAAGCCCAGTCGCGGCTGCCACTCGCCCTTGAAGTTTTTCCGGTTGTGGCCGTTGCTGATGTAGTCGTCGAGGTTGATGCCGCCCAGCGCCAAGCTTTGTGCGTAGGTCTGGCCGGCCGGGCCGTTGGGGTCCTGCGAGTTGAACGCGTCGATCACGTTCTGCGGCGTGACGAAGCCGGTATAGGCCGGGTTCTTCTCGTAATCCCAGCGCACGCCGAGGTTCAGCGTGAGCTTGTCGTTGACCGCCCAGTCGTCCTGCACGTAGATGCCGAACTGCTTGGCCTTGGTGGTCACCGTGGGGCTCAGGCCCAGGCCAGTGACCGGCTTCGTGAAGAACGCCTTGTACGGGATGGCGCTGACGCCGGCGCTGGTGACGTTGTAGTAGAACTGCGGGTTGATGTCCTGCGCATCGGCCGCCTTGAGCGTGATGTCCTTGAGCTTGAAACCGGTCTTGATGACGTGGTCGCCGTTCCACTCCAGGTCGTTGAAGGTCAGGTCGTCCTGGATCGAAGGGCCCTTCTGGCCCTTGTTCTGCGTGGCCAGCGGGTTGGCCGAACCCACGTGCACGATGGTCGGATCGCTGTTGCCGTTGGCATAGGTGTAGATCGAGCCGTTGCCCATGTTGGCCGCTACCGGGGCATTGAACGCGTCTTCGTGGGTGAACAGCAGCTCGTTGAAGTACGCCTCGCCGCTGTGCTGCCAGCGCAGCACGTAGCGCTTGTCGTCGTTCTTGGTGTTGTACGAGGCGGACGGCGCATCGACGCCGCCGACGCCGCCGACCTGCTTCTCCTTGCGGATCTGCGCGCTCAGCTCGAAGCGGTCGCGATCGGTCGGCTCCCAGTCGATCTTGCCGAAGTACAGGTTCTCCTCGAACGGCAGGTTGGCGGGGCCGAGTTGGGCCGCGACGTCGGCGGGCAGGTACTGCACACCGCCCGCAGCGTTCGGATCGGCCACCACGGTGATCGGCGTGTTGAAGCGCTTCGCCTCGTAGGTGGCGAAGAAGTGCATCTTGTCCTTGATGATCGGGCCGCCGATGGCGAAACCGTATTCCTTCTCCTTGGACGAGGTTTTCTTGTTGGCCTGTTCTTCGGCCGGGGTCTTCTCGCGGAACGAGTCGTTGGTGTAACGGCCGAACACCTCGCCGTGGAACTCGTTGGTGCCCGACTTGGTCTGCGCCGTCACCGCGGCCGAGGAGATCTGGTCGTACT
>DASUJJ010000001.1:0-7716 GCA_036279335.1 Dyella sp. | reverse complement strand
AAGTTCGGGACTCAGGATGGAATCGGTCACGGGTCGTTCGATCCGGGCGGTAGCGGGTGGGGAGGGGTCGGGCAAGCCGCACATTGTACGCGTGCCCCGTCCCTCACCCAACCGCGGCAGCCCCTCGCCAAGGGCTGTGCGGGCTGCATCGCAGCTCGCGGGAACGCTCGGGCAAAGTGTCGCAAGCGGTCGCGGGCGATCCATCCGGACGCGCGGGATGCGGGGCGCGACAGGGCCGGTGAGCGGCACGTCAGACGACTACTGCAAAGCGTTGTGCGGCATCCTGATCCGGATCATGCCGGTGCGTCATTGTTGCCCGCTGGGCTGGTGCGGCCTATCATTCCGCTGTTCCAGGCACGCCGGATCCCCATGATCGTGCTTCGACCAGCTGCTGAAGGTCTGCCGTGCGCCGTGTGGCTTCGTCCCAATCGCGTGCTCAGTCGACACGGTCTGCGTCGACTGATCATGGTGCTGGCGGCGCTGTCGTTGACGACCGCTGGTCTGGGTGCATGGCAGGGAAACGTGTTCGCCCCCCTGTTCGCCTTGATCGAGTCGGCGGCCATCGCCGTCGCCTTGAGCGTGGCGTGGCGGGCGGGCGGTCGCGGTGAACGCATTACCCTCGACGAAACGTCGCTGGAGGTGCGGGCTCTGCCCGGTCAGCGGCGCATCCGATTCCAGTCCCACTGGGTGCGGGTGAAGCTGGCTCCGGGCAAGGGGAGGCAACGACTGGTGCTGTCATCGCATGGTCGCGAGCTGGAGATCGGAGCTTTTCTCGCCGAGGAGGAACGCGCCGAGCTGTCGAGGAAACTCATGGTGCTGCTGGCCGACCTCAAGGGCCCGTGGCGCAAGCAGGTTCAACAAAGGTGCAAGACATGACATCTGGCGGCATCAAGCCTCACGGTTTCAAGCGCGCAGTGATGGCCGGCCTCGCCGGCGCGCTCGCCCTGTTCGGCGGCGCGGCGATGGCCAACCCGAAAGAGTGGCAGCTCAATCTGACGCGCGGCGCCAGCGAATGGTCGTCGACGCCGTACTTCCTCAACAATGTGTCGCTCGGCGTCTGCGTGGTGATCGGCATCCTGGTGTTCGGCGCGATGTTCATCGCCATGTTCCGCTTCCGCAAATCGCGCGGCGCGGTGGCCGAGAAGTGGTCGCACAACACCTTGCTCGAGGTGGTCTGGACCACCATTCCGGTGATCATCCTGATCGTGCTGGCCTACCTCGCCACCGGCGGCCTGACCACCTTCGCCGACACCACCGGCTCGCAGATGACCGTCAAGGTCACCGGCTACCAGTGGAAGTGGCGCTATGACTACGTCGACTACCAGGGCAAGGCGATCGACAAGGTCGGCTTCATGTCCAAGCTCGACGACGCCAGCAACGAGACGCGTCAGCTGGATTCGGGCATGGACCCGAAGGCGGTCATGGTGGGCGACGAGAACACCTACCTGCTCAATGTGGACAAGCCGCTGGTGGTGCCGGTCGGTACCAAGATCCGCTTCGTGATCACTGCCGGTGACGTGATCCACTCGTGGTGGGTGCCGGCGCTGGGCTGGAAGATGGACGCCATCCCCGGCATCGTCAACGCGGCGTGGACCAACATCAAGGAGCCGGGCGTGTATCGCGGCCAGTGCGCCGAGCTGTGCGGCCAGGATCACGGCTTCATGCCGATCGTGGTGAAGGCCGTGCCGAAGGCCGAGTTCGCCCAGTGGCTGGCCCAGCAGGAGGCGGCCAGCGCGCCCAAGCCGGCGGCTGCGACCGCTGCACCCGCGGCCGCTGCGCCTGCAACCGCTCAGATCAAGTCTCCCACCCCGGGCAACCAGGGCTGATTTTCCGGAGGGCCGCCTCTCGGCGGTCCCACGTAATTACGCATTAGGCAGAGGTGCAAGGCCATGGCCCACGCAACCACCCACGACCATCACGATCACCACGGCGCGCCGTCGAACTTTTTCACGCGCTGGTTCATGTCCACCAATCACAAGGACATCGGCACGCTGTATCTGGTGTTTGCGCTGGTGATGTTCTTCATCGGCGGCAGCTTCGCGATGGTGATTCGCGCCGAGCTGTTCAAGCCGGGCCTGCAGCTGGTGCAGCCGTACTTCTTCAACCAGATGACCACCATGCATGCGCTGGTGATGATCTTTGGCGCGATCATGCCGGCCTTCGTGGGCCTGGGTAACTGGATGATCCCGCTGATGATCGGCGCGCCCGACATGGCGCTGCCGCGCATGAACAACCTGTCGTTCTGGATCATGCCGTTCGCGTTCGCGCTGCTGCTGTCGACGCTGTTCACCGCGGGCGGCGCGCCGGCCGGCGGCTGGACGATGTACCCGCCGCTGTCGCTGCAGGGCGGCTCGGTCGCCTCGATGGTGTTTGCGATCCACCTGATGGGCATCAGCTCGATCATGGGTTCGATCAACATCATCGCCACGATCCTCAACATGCGCGCCCCCGGCATGGACCTGCTGAAAATGCCGGTGTTCGTGTGGAGCTGGCTGATCACCGCGTTCCTGCTGATCGCCGTGATGCCGGTGCTGGCCGGTGCGGTGACCATGCTGCTGACCGACAAGTACTTCGGCACCAGCTTCTTCAATGCCGCCGGCGGCGGTGACCCGGTGCTGTTCCAGCACATCTTCTGGTTCTTCGGGCACCCCGAGGTGTACATCATGATCCTGCCGGCGTTCGGGATCATTTCGGAAATCATCCCGACCTTCGCCCGCAAGCCGATCTTCGGCTACAAGGCGATGGTGTTCGCGATTGCCTCGATTGCCTTCCTGTCGTTCATCGTGTGGGCCCACCACATGTTCTCGGTGGGCCTGCCGCTGGGCGCCGAAATCTTCTTCATGTACGCCACCATGCTGATCGCGGTGCCGACCGGCGTGAAGGTGTTCAACTGGGTCAGCACCATGTGGGGCGGCTCGATGACGTTCGAGACGCCGATGCTGTTTGCGATCGCCTTCGTCATCCTGTTCACCATCGGCGGTTTCTCCGGCCTGATGCTGGCGCTGGCTCCGGCCGACTTCCAGTACCACGACACCTACTTCGTGGTGGCGCATTTCCACTACGTGCTGGTGACCGGTGCGCTGTTCTCGATCATCGCCGCCACCTACTACTGGCTGCCGAAGTGGACTGGCCGGATGTACTCGGAGTTCTGGGGCAAGATGCACTTCTGGAACTCGGTGATCTGGGTCAACGTGCTGTTCTTCCCGCAGCACTTCCTGGGTCTGGCCGGCATGCCGCGCCGCATCCCGGACTACAACGTGGCGTTCGCCAACTTCAACATGATCAGCTCGATCGGTGGCTTCCTGTTCGGTGCCTCGCAGCTGATCTTCGTGGGCGTGCTGATCCACGCGGTATGGGGCTCGAAGAAGAAGGCCACCGACCGCGTGTGGGAAGGTGCCAAGGGGCTGGAGTGGACCGTGCCGTCGCCGGCGCCGTTCCACACCTTTGACGTGCCGCCGGTCATCAACGACGACGAGCTGGCCCACGGCCACGCCGACCACTGATAAAGTTGCTCGCCACCGCGCAGGCGGTGGCGTGACGGGACGCCAGACATGCAGCAATCACAGCAGACCATGATGATGACGCGCCGCCGGGCCGCACGGCGCACGGCGCTGATCATGGGCGGCGTGGCGCTGATCATCTTTGCGTTGTCACTTTTCCAGATGGTGCGCTGACGCCCGATTGCGGCGCCGGCCGGCAAGCAACAGAGCAGTTCCCCGCGCGGCACGGCGGGGTCGATGTCAGAAAGAGATATCCACGGGAATCTTCACGATGGGTCAGCAGCAAGGCGCTTATTTCATTCCAACCAAGAGCTCGTGGCCGATCGTCGCCGCCGTGGTGATGTTCGTCACCGTGTTCGGCGCCAGCCACTGGCTCAGTGCCCAGCCGGGCGACACCAGCTTCGGCAAGACGGTGCTGACCGTCGGCATCATTGGCGTGCTGGGCATGTTCTTTGGCTGGTTCCGTTCGGTGATCCGCGAGTCGCTGGCCGGCAGCTACAACGGCCAGGTGGATCGTTCGTTCCGCATGGGCATGCTGTGGTTCATCTTTTCAGAAGTGATGTTCTTCGGCGCCTTTTTCGGCGCACTGTTCTATGCCCGCATGTTCTCGGTGCCGTGGCTGGCCGGTGAAGGCCACGGCGTGCTGACCAACCAGTTCCTCTACCCGGGGTACACGGGCGGTTGGGGCGCAGCCGGCGGCAATGGCCCGCAGGAAATCGGTGGTCACTTCCAGACCGTGGCCGCGTGGGGCCTGCCCCTGCTGAACACGCTGATCCTGCTGAGCTCCAGCGTCACCGTGACCATCGCGCACCATGCGCTGAAGTCGGCCCATCGTGGCAAGGTGCTGGTGTTCCTCGGCCTCACCGTGCTGCTCGGTGCCGTGTTCCTGTACTGCCAGGCGCACGAGTACATGGAAGCCTACAAGGAGCTCAACCTCACCCTGCACAGCGGCGTGTACGGTTCGACCTTCTTCATGCTCACTGGCTTCCACGGCATGCACGTGACGCTGGGCACGATCATGCTGGCGGTGATCTGGTTCCGCGTGGCGAAGGGCCACTTCAACAAGGAACACCACTTCGGCTTCGAGGCAGTCGCCTGGTACTGGCACTTCGTCGACGTGGTGTGGCTGGGCCTGTTCATGTTCGTCTACATTCTTTGAGCAACGCGCCTTCGGGCGCGGCGCTCGACAGAAAAAAGCCCGCCGAAAGGCGGGCTTTTTCATGCGCAAAGCTCGAATCTTGCAGCTGTGGCAGGCAGTACGTGACGGGCGCAATGACGCAGCAAACCTGCCTTTTCCGGACGCCCGCTAGAATGGGCGGCCAACGCTCAACGGTTGACGTCGTGCGGGTGCAGCCAACCCATCCAGATGCCGAACACCACCATCAGGATCAGCACCACCGACAGCCCGATACGCCGCGTGAGCGCCCAGACGGTGCGCTTGCTGTCCTCCTTGTCGGTCATCATGAAGTACAGCGCCTGTCCGAGGTTGAACAACACCACGAACAGCATGACGACCAGCGCATATTTGTAGACGGTTTCCACGTGATTGACTCAAACGACCGCGACTCGATGAGTATAGCCGTCCGCGACGGAGTGACCGGGTGAGCGCGGCGTTCCGTCGCCCGAAGTGGTGGTCGGTGGCCCTCACGGTGTCCGGGGCCTTGCTGTTCGTGCGTCTGGGCATATGGCAGCTCGATCGCGCCAACGAGAAGGAGACCCTTCTGCGGCGCTATGCCACGTCGGCTACCGCGCCGCTGCAGGCCTTCGACGACGTGGCCTCCCGCCCGCCGGAAACGGCCTATCCGCGCGTGCGGGTGCGTGGTCGATATGTGGCCGGACGGGTGTATCTGCTGGACAACCCCAGGCACGATGCGCTGGGCGGCGTCGAGGTCTACGTGCCGCTGCAGATGGCCGACGGGCGAGACGAGCTGCTGCTGGTGGACCTGGGCTTCCTGCCCGGCAAAGGCACCGACGCCGCCCCCCAGGTGCCTCCGTTGCCTGCCGGCGTGGTGACCTTGCAGGGGCTCTACGTGCCGCCGCCGGGCGTGGCCCTTGAGATGGGCGGCGACGCGCTGGCGCAGCAGACGACGTATCCGAAAAAGACGATCTATCTCGATCCTGCGCAGGTCGCGCGCGACCTCGGCCATCCGCTGTACCCGCGCGTGCTTGCGCTGGATGCCGATCCGTCGGCGATCTACGTGCGCAAGCACACGCTCGATTTCTCCGCGATGCCGCCCGCGCGCCATCGCGCCTATGCGTTCCAGTGGTTCACCTTCGCCGTGGCGGCGGTGGTGATCTTCCTGGTGCTCCACCGCAAGCGCCGCTCCCGGGCGCGTCCCAGCACGAGTCGCACGCCATGAATGCCCCACTTCCCAAGCCCCCTCAGCGCGCCAGCCGCGCCAAGCTGTTGCTGATCGCGGCCGTGTTCGCCGCGCCGATCATCGCCGCCGGCCTGCTCACCGTGTCAGGCTGGCAGCCCGAGGGCAAAGGCAACGGCTTGCCGATCACGCCGCAGCGCAATTTCGTCGCCGAACCGGTTACGGTGAAGCTGGCCGACGGCAGCGTCTACGCATGGCGCGACGCGCAGCCGCGGCTGACCCTGATCGCGCTGGTCGGTCCGGCGTGCGCTGCCCGCTGCGTCGATACGCTGACCAAGATGGCCGCCGCCCGCGTCACCCTCGCGCGCAACATGCCGCGGCTGCGGCTGCTGTTGCTTGGCACGCCGCCGGCGAACGAGCCGGTGCAGGACGGCCGCGTGGCGCTGGGTGCGAACCCCGATGCTTCCTATCTGCTGGGCAGCGACGTCGACGGCAAGCTGGCGGCCTTTGTTCCCAGCACGCCCGACAGCGTGAGCGCCGTGCTGGTCGAATCCAATGGCACGGCGCTGTCGTTTTATCCGGCTGGTTTCGATACCACCGGCCTGCGCAAGGACCTGCAGAAGGTGATCCGCTGATGACTCCGCGTTCTACTGTCGTGCTCCGTCGCCTCGCCCTGCTGGCCGCGCTGTTCGCCTTCGGCCTGGTGATGTTCGGCGCCTTCGTGCGCCTGTCCAACGCGGGCCTGTCCTGCCCGGACTGGCCCACCTGTTACGGCAAGGCGACCTGGCCGACGGCGGTGCATGAAGTAGCGCACGCCGATGCCGCCTATCCGGAGCGCCCGTTCGAGGATTCCAAGGCGTGGCGCGAGCAGGTGCACCGCATTCTCGCCGGCACGCTGGGCCTGGCCGTATTCGCGATGGCGCTGCTCGCCGCGTGGCGACAGCGCTGGCATGCGCTGGCGGTGCTGGTCGGGGCCGTGCTCGCGGCCGCCGGAGTGGCGCTGTACATGCGCGGTGCTTATGCCATTTCGTCGGTGACCTCGGTGCTGGCCATCGGATTGCCACTGATCGCGGCGTTCAGCCTGCGCCGCCCCGGCGCGTGGCGTGCCAGCGTGCTGGCGTTCGCGGTGATCATCTTCCAGGCCATGCTCGGCATGTGGACGGTGACCCTGCTGCTCAAGCCGGTCGTGGTGATGGGTCACCTGCTCGGCGGACTCACCACGTTCTCGCTGCTGGCCTGGTCGGCGCTGCGCTACGCCGGCGTGGGGGCGGGCGATGATCACTACGCCGCGTTGCGCAAGCTGGTCATCCTCGGCCTGGTGCTGCTGGCGTGCCAGATCGCGCTGGGCGGCTGGACCTCGTCGAACTACGCCGCGCTGGCCTGCGGCACCGATTTCCCGAAATGCCTGGGCCAGTGGATGCCGCCCACTGATTTCAAGGAGGGCTTCGTGCTCTGGCGCGGCATCGGCGTGAACTACGAGGGCGGCGTGCTCGACATGGCCGCGCGCAGCGCGATCCAGATCGTGCACCGCATCGGCGCGTTGGTGGTGTTCTGCTACCTCGGCTGGCTCTCGCACAAGGTAGCGCGCGCGGGCCTGCGCGGGCTCGGCATCGCGATCGGCGTGGCGCTGGTGGCGCAGGTGCTGCTGGGCATCAGCAACGTGCACTTCGGCCTGCCGCTGTGGGTCGCGACGGCGCACAACGGCATGGCCGCCCTGCTGCTGTTCACGCTGCTGGCCACGCTGGCCCGCACCCAGCGACGCCGGCCGGACGGCGCGTCGCTGGTAGAATCGGCGGGATGACAGCCCACGTCCGCGAATACCTGCAACTGACCAAGCCACGCGTCGTCGCGCTGCTGGTGTTCTGTGCCGTGATCGGCATGTTCCTGGCCGTGCCGGG